>CAVJCY010000043.1:0-22420 GCA_963648145.1 bacterium
AATTCACTAAGAAAAAATTATTTTTCTTAGTGAAAAATTAAAAAACTGTTGACAGTTTTGGGTAAGATTATTACGTGATGAGAAACTCTAAAAATTGCAATTTTTAAAGAGCCCTGATACACCACGGTTTGATTTTTCTATTGTCTTATGGTAGAAAACTACAAAAAGTTGTATGATAGAATTCAGAGGTTTATAAAATGGCATTTGTTGATGAATTACTTGAAAAGGCAAAGAAAGTCGGAAAAACAATTGTACTTTGTGAAGGGGAAGACAAACGCGTTGTTGAAGCAGCTTCCATTATTGTAAAACAGGGAATTGCAAAAATCATTCTGGTAGGAAAAGAAGAAGAATGTAAAAAAGTTGCGCCAGGAATTGATTTAACAGGAATTACCATTGTTGATCCGGAAACTTCACCAAAAACGCTTGAATATTCAAAGCTCCTATATGAAGCTAGAAAACTTAAAGGAATGACAGAAACAGAAGCCGCTGAACAGGCAAAAGACAGAACAATGTTCGGTGCTCTTATGATTAAAGCCGGAGATGCAGACGGATTTGTAAGCGGTGCATGCCATTCAACCGCAAATACATTGCGCCCAGGATTGCAGGTAATTAAAACAAAACCTGGAATCAAAACCGTTTCTTCATGTTTTATCATGGTTGCTCCAGAAGGCGGAAACAAATACGTTCCAGAAGGGGTTGCAGTATTCGGAGACTGTGCAATTAACATTGAACCAGATGCAGATCAGCTTGCAGACATTGCAATTGCAACAGCAGACACTGCAAAAACAATTGCAGGAATTGCTCCTCGTGTTGCAATGCTTTCGTTCTCTACCAAAGGTTCAGGAAACGATTTGAAATATTACAACACAGTTTCAAAAGTTCAGGAAGCAACAAAACTTGCTCTTGAAAGAAAACCAGACTTGACTTTAGACGGAGAATTCCAGTTTGATGCCGCCGTTGCTCCAGAAGTTGGTGAATTAAAAGCTCCGGGTTCAAAAGTTGCAGGTCATGCAAATACATTCATTTTCCCAAACATCAACGCAGGTAATATCGGTTATAAAATCTGCCAGAGAATGGGTGGCTGGATGGCAATTGGTCCAATCTGCCAGGGCTTTGCAAAACCATTAAACGACTTAAGCCGCGGTTGTAACGTTGACGACATTGTTGCAACAGTTGCAGTAACAGCTCTTCAGGCATAATTTTCTTTTAAGATTCATAAAAAGACCGTCTGTAAATAAAAGCAGGCGGTCTTTTTTTATTTGGAAAATTTAGGGTACCTCTACTAAATCACTGGGAAAATTTAATCTTCAGAGTTTTTACAAATGCTAAAATGATGATTTTTAACGTTCGGGGCATAAAAAAAAGCCCATCTAAATGATGAGCTTATTCTTGAGACTGACACGATTCGAACGTGCGACCCTCACCTCCGCAGGGTGATGCTCTAATCCAGCTGAGCTACAATCTCGAAATCGTTGCTGGAAAGTAGTGTGTTCGGAGGCGACAGGAGTTGAACCTGCCCAGCCCTTTCGGAACTGACGGATTAGCAATCCGTTGTATTACCGCTCTACCACACCTCCAGTAGAATCGGAGCGAGAGGGATTCGAACCCCCGGTAACTTGCGCTACAACGGTTTTCAAGACCGCCCCAGTACGACCGCTTTGGTATCGCTCCAATAGGTGAGTATTAATATAAGTATTATCAAAATTATTGTCAATAGTTCGTTTATAAAAAACTTCAAAATTAATCAATTTTCGTTATATTTTTTATCTGCTTGTTAATGTATCCTTATCTTAAGGGCGTTTCTAAAAAATCATTTACAATGCTTTTTTTAGAGATGTATGCGACTTTTAATTCGTTGATATAGCACGAATTAAAACATCGCATTTTCAGAGGTTCCCTTATATGAGGTTTTTATGAATCCAAAGTGGTATGGTTTTAATGTTTTGTGGCTTTTTTCTGCAGGCGGAAAAAATGTTTCTGTAAATCCATCTCAAATTCACATTGATGAACGTGATTTGGACTGTATGGTGGAAATGGGCTGTAATTTTGTCAGAATTCCAACCGACTACAGATTTTTTATTCACGATTTTAACTACGGTCATTACGACGAAACAATGCTCAAAATTCTCGATACCGCGATTCATGCGGTTACTTCAAGAGGAATGCACTGTTCACTAAATGTTCATCGAGGGCCGGGCTACTGCATTAACGGAAATGAATTCGAAAAACATAATTTGTGGACTGATAAAATAGTTCAAGATGCTTTTTTGAATTACTGGAAAATGTTTACAGAACGTTACAATTCTTACAATTCAAAAGATTTGAGTTTTGATTTATTGAACGAACCTCCAAATCCTGGTGATTACGGTCTAACTCACGAAAATCACGCCGAAATTATGACAAAAGTTTACAATGAAATTAAAAAGATTTCTCCTGACCGCAAAATCATAATTGACGGACTAGGCTGCGGACATCTTGCAGTACCTGAACTTGCCGGGCTTGGTGCAATTCACAGTGGTAGAGGCTATCAGCCGTTTGAATTTACACATTACAAGGCTCCTTGGGTAAAACACGAGGGAGAATGGCCTCAAATTACATGGCCTGATATGAAAATCAACGGTAAAATCTGGAACAAACAGGCTTTGCGTGATTTTTATGCCCCGTGGAAAGCAGTTGCAGACACTGGATGCCCAGTTCATATTGGCGAAGGCGGTTGTTACAACTCTGTTGACAATCAAGTTGCAGTGAAATGGTATGAAGACTGGTTTTCAGTTTTAAATGAATATGATTTTGGCTTTGCATTATGGAATTTTCGTGGTCCGTTTGGAATTGCAGAACATGGACGAAAAAATACAAAGTGGGAAGTAAAACACGGAATTGCGTTTGATTCAGAACTTTACGCTCTATTTAAAAATCATATACGACTGTGATATAATTTTAGTGTGAAAAAGATTCGCATCTATCAGAATTTTGTTTTTCCATTTTTAATTTTTGCTTTCTGCTCGTTATTTTTTATGAACGGCTGCAAAAACCAAACCTCTGAGCGTATTAATTTATATAATTCGGGAGTTGAGTGGTCATATGGTCAAAAAGAAGATTCTGCAAAAACCGTTATTGAACATCCAGAAAATTTTGATTTTTCAGAATTCAATCTTAAGGGAAGAAATAATTTAAAACACCTCGTAAATTCAAAAGTCTGCTATATCTGGCTGAAAACTTCTTTTTATATCCCGGAAAATTTAAAAAATAAAGACCTTGCACTTTTTATTTCCCTTTTAAATTTTGCAGACGAAGTTTATTTAAATGGCGAATTTATAGGAAATTACGGACGTTTTGAGCCAAACGAAGCAAATGCCGGGAATATAACTCACTTTTATCCAATGCTAAAAAAGTTATTAAATCAAGATTGTAAAAATGAAATTCTGATAAAAGTTTTTTGTCAGGGAAGTTCTCAGATTGGAAATAAAATTCTAGTTGGCGAATATCAGGATTTGGAAAATTTTAGTCAGATAAAGAATTTTGTTCTTGCCACAATGTATTCTTTTTTTGAAGGCTCGCTGCTTGTTCTGTTTTTGCTCTACGGACTTTTGTACATAACTCAAAGAAAAAAATCTGAATATATGATTTTTTCCCTGCTAAACTTTTATACGGCGCAATTTGTTTTTATGTTTTACACTCCCCTTTTGCCGTGGTTTCAGAATTGCAATTTTAATTATGTAACGCTTGTAAAATATTTTGGCAGCATCTGCTTTTATTTTATGTTTTATTTTATGTCCTCATTTATGGATCGTTTTATGCAGATTCGGCGCACAAGAAAAGTAATTGGAATAAGACTTTCCATCATTGCAGTTCAAGTAATTGTTACTTTAATTATGCCGGATATTAATTCACTAAACGAATCGGTTGTCTGGCTTTTACTTTTAAGTTTAATTCAGTCTGTACCAACTGCTCGCGATTTTGTTTTTTATCTTTTTACAAAAAAGAATTCTAGACATAAAAGTGCCCAATTGCTGCTTTTTGGAATGATTCCGTTCTTTTTAGGAATCTTCGTGGATATTCTTTTGATTGATGATTTTTCGCTGCCATATTTTAGTTTTTACGGCTGGATGGCAACGCTCTGTGCATATTTGATTGTACTGGCGTTTAAAGTTGGAAAAGTTGTCTACGAAAACGAAAATTTTAATGAAACTCTAAAAGACGAAATTGAAATTCAAGTTCAGGAATTGAAACTTGTAAATCAGAGACTTGAACTTGAAATAAAAAGAAATAAAAGCGATTTAAGGATAGCCTCTTTAGTGCAGAAAAAAACGTTTGAAAAACCAATTTCTAATTTTATTGGCTGGGACGTTGCCGTTGTTTACGAACCACTTTCCAGCGTTTCCGGCGATATGTATGATTTTTACAACGCTGGAAAAGTTTTGAACGGTTTTTCACTTTTTGATGTTTCAGGACACGGAGTTGCGGCAAGCCTTATCACGATGCTTTCTAAAAATATTATAAAACGCACATTTTTGAACGGAGTCAGACATTCTCTTCAAATGTCAGAAATTATGACTTCTATAAATAATGAAATTGAACTTGCAAAAGGTGAAGCTGAAAATTATATGACAGGTCTTTTGTTTCAGATTGACGCAATGGATTCAAATGGAAATTGTGAACTTGAATTTACAAACGCGGGGCATCCGCATCCTATTTTGTATGAAGCAAAAGAAAACGCGGCAAAATATCTTTTAACGGACAATTCTGTAAATCAATACGGAGCAATCGGGATAAAAGGTATGCCGGTCTCATTCCAGAACGCAAAATTTACAATTTCAGACAATGATATTCTGGTTTGCTTTACAGATGGTCTGATTGAAGCAACAAATTCAAAGGGAATTCAGTTTGGGAAAGACAATGTAAGGCACATTATTGAAGAAAATCATGAAAAAAATGCCCGTGAAATTGCAAATGCAATCTTTGAAAACTTAAAAACCTACATTGGACACGAATACAGAGAAGACGACGTTACAATTTTAGTCTTGAAAAAAGAATCTCCGGAAGATTTTTTGGAAGAAATTTAAAATTGAAACGTTGGCTGCTTCGCTACTTAGTTTTGTTTTTGGATTTTTTTATTGGAAAACAAAACTAGCGGAGCGTTGCGGGGTGTCCCCACTAGAGTGGAAAAACTAGATAAATCAAGTTTTGAGACATTTTTTTTTATGATAAAACTAAAACAGCCGCTGTCACGCTAGTTTTTAAGCGGAACCTCTAAAAATTACAATTTTCAGTTCCCTTGAATGAAGAAGAAAAGGCAGTTCTTCAAAGAATCAGAAAAAATAAAACAGCGAATGCAATCCGAATAAAAAAGGGCAGCGATGCTTTTGCTTGCAAATGATGGAAAAACACTTACGGAAATCGGAGAAAAGCTGGACTTTCATTTCAGCACCGTGAAATGCTGGAATTGCGAAAAGCCTGTTTTTTGCAAAGCAAAAATGCGTCCTGAAAATAAAAAAAGCCCCGGAAAAAATCCCGGAGCTCTGCTCTAAAAAAATAATTTATGCGGTTTTAACTAATTAAAAATCGGGCGGACGCGTTTTACAGTGTCGCAGGCTTCAAGTTTTTTGATAATTTCATCACTGACCTTGCCGTCTACGTCAATAATGTTGTAAGCAATATCTCCTCGAGCTTGATTTATGAACGCTGCAATGTTCAGTTTTGCCTCGCCAAGAATTGTAGTGAATTTTGAAATAATATCCGGAATATTTTGATGGCTGATGCAAAGACGAGTTCCGCCGGCAGGAATCGGGTTGTCTGTAGTTGTTTTTGGAAAGTTTACAGAGTTGACGATAATTCCTTTTTCCAGAAAGTCTTTAAGTTCAGTGGCAGCCATAACTGCACAATTGTCTTCTGCTTCCGGCGTTGAAGCACCAAGGTGTGGCATAACAATTATTTTTGGATTATTTAAAAGTTCTTCTGATGCGAAGTCTGTAATCATACATTTGATTTTGCCACTGTTTAGGGCTTCAAGAACGTCTGCGTTGTTTACAAGTCCACCGCGCGCAATGTTTATGAGGCGTACACCGTCTTTCATTGCTTTTATTGCACTTGAATTAATCATTCCCTTTGTGTCGTTTGTTTGAGGAACGTGAATTGTGATATAATCCGACTTTGCATAAACGGTGTCGAGTGTTTCTGCAATTTTTACGTTATGATCAAGGGAAAGAGCCGCTTTTACAGAAAGGAACGGGTCGTAACCTACAACGTCCATACCAAATTTGAGCGCGAGATTTGCAACCATTGCCCCGATTGCACCAAGTCCAATAACACCGAGTGTTTTGCCTTTTAATTCTGGGCCGACAAACTGTGATTTTCCTTTTTCTGCAAGGTCAGGGATTTCGTCACCTTTGCCTGCAAGGTCATTTGCCCATTTGTTTGCATCAATGACAGGGCGACTTGAAAGCAAAAGTGCGAGCATTACAAGTTCTTTTACTGCATTTGCATTTGCACCTGGAGTATTAAAAACTACAATTCCTTTTTCTGTAAGTTCAGGAATTGGAATATTATTTGTTCCAGCCCCAGCGCGGGCAACTGCTTTTACTGTTTCAGAAATTTTCATTTCGTGCATATCTGCAGAACGAACAAGATAAGCATCTGGATTGTTCATATCAGAAGCAACTTCGTAATTATCGCGGTCAAGAACATTAAGGCCAACTGCCGCAATTTTATTTAAAGTCTGTACTTTAAAAGACATTTTTATCTCCTTATAAAACTTCCGCGTTAGCGGTAGCACAGGGCTGTGCTGAATTGCAGTTTAGAAAAACTGCAGTGATAAAAATTACACGGATGTAATTTTTATCTCATTTTCTTAAGCGTTTTCTTTTGCAAATTTTTTCATGAATTCAACGAGTGCTTTTACACCATCAAGTGTCATTGCATTGTAAATTGAAGCGCGCATACCGCCAACAAGTCTGTGTCCTTTGAGGTTTACAAGTCCTGCAGCACTGGCTTCTTTTACAAATTTATCATTGATTTCCTTTTCTTTTGCTAGTGAAACATCATCAGTTGCGCCTGTAGAATATTTTGTGAGGAAAGGAACGTTCATAAGTGAACGGCTGCCTTTTTGTGCGGTTGCGTGATAAAAATCATTGTTATCAAGATAATTGTAAAGATAATCAGCTTTTTCAACGTTTAGTTTATGAATACCTTTTGCACCGCCGTTTTTTTCAATCCAGTGAAGAACCTTGTCCAAAACGTAAATTGTATAGCACGGAGGTGTATTGTACATAGAACCGTTGTCTGAATGAGTTTTGTACATATGCATTGTTGGTGTTCCTGCACGGCAAGCTTCCGGTTCCGGAATTAAATCTTCGCGGATAATTACAAGTGTAACGCCCGCTGGAGCAAGGTTTTTCTGAGCACCTGCAAACAAAAGTCCAAATTTTGAAACATCAAGTTCTTCGCTCAGAACACAAGAAGAAATATCTGCAACAAGAGGAATTTTTCCAGTATCAGGGATATATTCGTAGTGAGTTCCCATGATTGTGTTGTTAAAACAAATGTAAGCGTAATCATAATCGCCTTCAATTTTTTCAACATGAGGAATGTAAGAATATCCCTTGTCTTTTGAAGATGCCACGGTTGTTACATCAATGCCAAGATGTTTTGCTTCAGCGGCAGCCTTTTTAGCCCAAACACCAGTTTCAATATATGCGGCTTTTCCTGTATGAATTCCAAGATTTTCTGCAACCATTGCAAACTGAGTAGAACCACCTCCCTGTAAAAAAAGTACTTTGTAATTTTCCGGGACATTCATCAATTTGCGAACCATAGTTTCCGCATCCTGGATAATTGGTTCAAATGCTTTTGAACGGTGGCTCATTTCCATAACAGATTGACCAGTTCCGTTGTAATCAAGCATTTCTGCAGCACATTCTTTTAAAACTTCTTCAGGCAAGCAAGATGGACCTGCACTAAAATTGTAAACGCGTGACATTTATTTCTCCTCAAAAAAAATTGATTTTTATTATGAGCATCTCTAAAAAATCATTTTCTATGCTTTTTTAGAAAGACTTTCGAGTTTTTATTCGCTAAATACAACGAATTAAAACATCACTTTTTTAAAATTGCTTCTAAAAAGTTGCAATTTTTAGGGACTCTCTTATCCTAAATAATAAAACGCAGGGCATTCAAAATAGAAATATTTTCCACTTTTATGCATTCAGGAACTTTCAGTACAACGTTTGTCATATTGACGATTCCTTTGATTCCGGCTTTTACAAGACGTTCTGCCATATTCTGGGCATCTTTATCTGCAACAGTCAGAATTGCGTAATTTATTTTTTCCTTTTTTATCACAAAATCCATTCCGGAAGCGGGATAAAGAGGAAAAGTTGAACGGAGAATTTCTACACGGTTAAGATTTGAATCAAATCCGGCTTTTATAACAAAAGGACTGTCATAAACCAGATTATTATCAAGCAACGCTGCTCCTAAACGACCAAGACCGGTTATGCAGACATTGTAACGTGCAGCTCCAACATAATCACAATCCGCCGAAAGGCTTACAGCATCTTTGCTATTATTAGGATTTGATATGTCTGGAGTCTCAATTTCAAGTACATTTTCAACAGCTTCTTTAAGTTCCTGAACATTGTACCCGTTTGATATTCCCTTCTTAAAACCAATCAACCATAAATCATGACGTATAAGTGAACTTTTCCAGCCTGAGGAAACACTTATGTCAACTGATGTTATTTTAGGCACAGTACAGTTCTTCAGAATATTTAATAACTGTACAAGTCTTTTTCTGGTTGCATCTGGTAATTTAATTGTACTCATTATAGGTTTCCAAAATATCAAAATCAATGACGTTTTATTGTAATAAATACAAAATCAGCAAAAGTCTACGGAATTTTATGAAAAAAATCAATTTATTGTTAAAGTTTTAACACTAAATACTACAAAGCATTCTAAGGGAGGCTTTACACAGACTCTAAGTCTTAGTAATGACGGTTTTAAATTCTTGCCTGTGATTTTCTGCATATTGAACTATGAAGTAAAAATTCCAGGAAGATGGATTTATTCCTATCGCATGCTTTTTCGCTATGATAAGACAATCTCTTCGATGCTTTTGTTTAGAAATTGTGATGATTTGACTGAAACTAACGATTAGTGGATATGCAAAAGGAATTGTAAAAGCGTGCGAACAGGAGCATTTGCTCAGAAAAAAAAAGCGGAACCGTAAAAACTAAAAAAAACGGTTCCGCTAAAAATTAGGAGGCTGATTAATTAACGCCTGATGTCAGCATAGGCAACTGTCATTTGCGGTATTATCTGTGTTTCAAAATAAACAGCTACCTGATCTTCAAAAAGTTCATCAAGCATTTTCTGATATTCAAGAATACTTCCAACATAATTCAAAGTTACCTGAGGTGTTTTATTGGAACGAACCTTGTTTGTGCCTGCGTTATACATTGCAAGACCGGCAACTTCATTTCCGGCAGTGTCTATGCAAAAGCGCAGGTGAGACATACCATATTTAGAACTGATTTGAGGATTAAAAAAATCTTCTTCAGTTAATTTTGTAAAAGAATTGCTGTTCAACTGAAAAAGTCCGCGGTCAATAGTGTCATTGGAATTTTTATGAACGGCTTTGATATTATAATTACTTTCTGTGTGTGCAAGAGAAAAAGCAAGTGCCAACGGAATGTTATTATTATCTGCGGCTTCAAGAATTGCGTCAGAAACTTCTTTGTTGCCGGTAATCTGGAAGTAAAACCATTCAACAGCTGCACGACTTAGCGGCTGTCGGTAAAGTTTAAGGCCTAAATCAGTGTCGTTAGCAGATGCAAGTTTATATTCAGCGTAAAGATCCTGAAAAAAAGGATTAATAAGATTTTCGTCAAAAAGGGGTTCCTGATTTTCTTCTTCTGTAGAAACAACGGACGGTACAATTTCTGTGATTGCAGGTTCATTTTCTGGTAAGAAGAAATAAACGGAGAGGGCAATGCCTGCAAGTATGAAACTTGAAAAAAATGCGAAAAACCAGAGATTCGAAACCGAATTAGTTTCATTTTTCATCTGCATTGGTAAACTCTCCACAATCAGTTCAAAAATTAATTGACTAGATAATTGCACAAACAAAAAGAATTGACAAGTGAATTTGATGAAAAAAAACGATTTTTATAGAAAATTTAACAAAAATTATGAAAACTTTGCGTTTTTTTACAGTTTTTTACAATAATTTGATGTATATGGTAGATTTTTACATTTTTGAACTGTTTTCTCTGTATTTCTTTTGCACCTCTAAAAAATTGTAATTTTTAGAGCTTCCCTTAATACTTTACGACATCATCCTGGAGCTCTGTTGTTGTGGCAGTGGCAAAATAAACATACTGGGCGTGTTTTATAGCAAGAGTTTCTCGAAATTGAGTTACGGCATTACTGCCTATTTTTAAAAGTTGAGGAGCAAGTTCAAAACCGGCAACGCTGATACAATCCTTTATGCGACGTGCCGTGTGATTAAAAGCATTTACGAAAAGTTCCAATTGTTCGGGAGTTTCTAAAGGACGGTCAACTTGCGGTACAATTACAGTAAATTTTTCTTGAGATTCAAGAGTTTTGAGCTGTTCGCGCAAAGATGCAAGCAGTTCTTCGTTATACTGCTCGTCCGCGATTTCTACTTCAGACCATTTTACGTTGATTTTTAAAAGATTTTTTGTGTCAAACGGTGAATTATCTGCTATTTTGTATAATTTATTTTCTTTTACGTAAAAAACAGGATTAAGTTTCATGACAGCCTCATTTTGATTTTGAAAATGGGTATCTCTAAAAATTGCAATTTTTAGAGATTCCAAATATTAAAACATTTTACGGTTTTATTTTCAATATTTGGCGGTTGTGGCGTTAAAACAAAAGAGCCTTTGAGGGACTGTCTCAAAGGCTCTGATTTTTCTGAAGTAATTTTTCTTATTCAGTAAGAATTTTAATAACTTCAGCTTTATCCTGTGTGTTTAAAATTTCCTGACGTTTTTCTGGGCTCTTGAACAAGAGACTTACTTCAGCAAGGAACTGAAGGTGTGGACCTGTTTTATTTACAGGTGAAAGTGTCATAATAAAAATACGGCATGGTTCCTGGTCAAGGGAATCAAAATCAACCGGATTATCTGAAATACCAATACAAGCAACTAAATCTGTTACAGTATCAGTTTTTCCGTGAGGAATTGCAATTCCGTGCTTCATTCCTGTAGACATCTTTCTTTCACGATCTAATACGCATTCCCTGGCAGCAGCCTTATCAGTTACTTTGCCAGCCTTGTATAAAACGTCCAACATTTCGTCTACAATTTCTTCTTTTGTTGTACCTTTAAGATGAAGGTTTACTGTGTCTGTTGTTAAAACTGTTCTCAAATCCATAAGTTTTATGTTATTTTTACTTTCTGAAATTGTCAAGAAAAATTCAACGGTTTGTTTGTAAAATTAAGGGCAAAGTTGCCTCTAAAAATTGCAATTTTCAGCGACTCCCTTAACATCCGGAAATTGGCGGAAAATCAATTTACTTTTTCTTTCTACATTTCTTTTTCTACAGCGTCAATCATTTCTTGCCCCCACCATTCGCAAAGTTCGGAACGTGCGGCGTTTTGCAATTCAGGGATTACGTTGTCTTGCATTTGTTTCAGGTTGCTTTTTGCGTAGTAGCGGGCACTGTATTTTATGACTTCAATTTCTGTTTCTGTGAGTTTTGACTGCAAGTCAGGATTTTGCTGAATATCGCTTAAAAGAATTGTAAAAACACTGGCGGTGGAACAAACTTTCTGCCATTCTTCTATACTTGCGATTTTTTTTTCTGAAGAAATACCAGTGTTTACAAAATAATTGTAGACTTTTTCTTCTATTCCAGAATATTTTTGAGCATATAAGGCGATGTAAAAATAAGTTAAAAAATCTTCGCAAAAAATGCAGTAAACCGGCGGAATCTTTGCAAATGCTTCCAGACACAATTCTTTTTTGAAGAGTTTTCCCCACAAAAAACCGTTGTGATTCGTTTTGGTTAAAAAACCGTCAAATATGTCACTATTCTTTAGGTTTCCCAAGAAAACGGAAGAACATTTTTTATTTGTTGACTCAATTCGTTCTTTTGAAATTGTAAGACCTTCTTTTATGCATACGTTTGCTTTGCCGTGAACAATATCCGCGTACGATTTTTGAGCGGTTTCGTACAAAATGTTCAGGGCATTTTCTGGCAAAGTGTCGTCACTGTCCAAAAACATGATGTAGTCACCGGTAGATTCATAAAGGGAAGCGCGCCTAGTTTCTACAAGGCCTTTATTTTTTTCGTTTTTCAAAAAGATGATTTTTAAGTTTTTATTCGTCTTTTTAAAGTCTTTTATAATGCGTTCTGTTTGTTTTTCAAAACCGTCACCGTCTTCCGTGATGACGATTTCAGTTCCAGGAAAATTCTGCAAAGCAACACTTTCAAGGCACGCTAGTAGAGAATTTTGAGTTTTAAAAACTGGAATGCAGACAGAAATCTGTATTTTTTCTTTTTTGAACATAAATAGAGAAAAAATATGTGTCACCTTGAAACGAATTTAAGATGACACAAAGATTATAAGATGCCGAAATAAGTTCAGCATCTTATTATAAAAAAAATAGTTACTAAATGTTAGTTCACTTCATAACCTGAAACTTCAGGTGTGGTAATTTTTATGTTTGCATTGGCTCTACTTAATGAACTGTTGTCAATATCAAATTCTAAAAAGCCATCCTTGTTTGTAAGGTTTTTGGTGCCATCTGTGTGATAGAAACCATCATCTGCAATTACAAGTTTTTTAGGACTTACGGCTGCAAAATAAAGTGGACCATAAAAGTTTACTTGTTCAGAAGATTCTTGCGGAGTACAGAAAGTGTTTGTAGTGTCGCCAGAATCTTTTGTTGATGAAGTGTTAAAACCATAATAAGTAATAATATTTGAAGAATCAATCTTAAATAGTGCACCACGGCTATAGTATGTTGTACCCTGATTAAATACCATATAGGTACTTACCTGTCTTATCAAAACATAAAGATTGTCTGGGTCGTTACCAAGACCATCGCCAATCTGCATGTCTGCAAGGGAAAGCTTTTCAGTATCTTCAATAGATAATTTAGTACTAAGACTTCCTACATAACTAGGACTTGAGCTTGTTGTGTCCGTAAAGTTTGTTATCTTAAACACATTGTAAGCAGCATCTGCAAAATATGCAGTGTCTCCACTTATGGCAAATTTTGTGAATTTTACACTATTAATATTTGCAGCAGATAAAATAGTTGTCCAAGATGATGTATCAATAGTTACAGTGCTATCAGCCGTCGTTGTTGAGCTTGTAAGATTTGCAGGAGAGAATGCATAAACAGTCGAAGTGGGTGTGTTATCAGTATAGACTGTTGCAAGAACATAGATAAATTTGTTTGAAGTGTCGTAGGTAATATCAAGATTTGGTGTACTTTCAAATGTAATACCAGTAAGACTATATACTGTAAGAGCTTCATTGTTGTTAAAACTGCTGTCAGAAACTGATTTAGGCTGTTTTGTAAGTTTTAAGTAGCTATTATCTGTATCATAAGATACAAGCCAAAGATTTTGAGAATCATCAAATGTAAAGGCTGTAGTAGAATTAACTGTAATTAAACTTAAAGCTTCACTTTCAGCATTTGCATTAGTGTATACAACTTCATTGAGGCTATAGTTACTATAGCTGTCTTCAGTTATGTACACAGCACGTGAATAATCTGTTGAGCTGAATGTAAATGTAAAATCAGTTGTATACCATGTGTCGCCAATCTGAATCATAAGGGAAACTGTGTTTTCTTCATCAGTGTTAACGTATTTTGATTTAGTTGGAGTTAAAATCACTGTGCTTTCACTACCAATTGCACTTTCATTCAAGAGCCAACTGTATGCTGCAATTTCAGACGTAACTCCGTCTAAAGAGAATGTAACTTCGTTAGAATTGTAAGGAATCACAGCACCAGTATTGTATGTTGTTTTATCCGAAGAAGTGGCTGTAATAGCTGCTTTTTCTGCAAAACTTGTAATTGAAGTTGTGCCAGAACCAACAAGTTGTGCATAAACTGATGTTTTGTTTGTTTCTGAAGTTGAATCAACATCAAACCGTGCCTTGTAGTTATCTGCTTTAAGGGAAATAATAGAGCTTGCTATGCTATCTGTGTCATTGTTTACTGTAAGCATTGGTGTAGAGACATAAGCGCTAAGATTATCAGTACCGTCGCTAGTTTCTGCAGAAAGGTACAATGTAACATTGTTTATATCAGCAAATTCCTCTGTTGTTATAGAAGCACCGTTTATAAGTGTGACTCCAAATTCTGTATAATAGTTACTTGAAGTAACATTACCTATTTTTGATACTGTAAACGCAGTAACATCGTCTGTTGCTTTTATTATTACATCATTATGGATATAAGTATTTAATGTTATTGTAGAATCAGAAAGACCTGTTTCAATAATAAGAGAAGCGTCAATTTCAGAACTTTGAGACTGGAAAATACTAATTGCCATCTCATAATCTTTGTTATTATTGAGTGAATTCTGTAAAGCTTTTACTGTGCTTGTTTCAAGTATTGGAATATCAGAATCCATATAAATGTTAATGTAAGAATTTTCAGGAAGTTCTGAAGTGAAGCTCGTTAGCAAAGTGTTAATTTCGGCTGGTGAACTAGATGACAAGCCATTGTAATCAATGAAATTGCTGTCATTTGTTGCATAATAATTCTTTTCTATAGAGCGGTTCAGTGATACTGTTGCTTCTGTTGTAGTATCGTCTGCAATTTCAATAATCTGACAATCAGATGGAACCCAATATTTATATTTCATATCAGTGTTTAAATCTGTGAATGACAATCTATAAAAGCCGGAAGCTAAAACAGAAACATTTATCGTAAAGTTTGTTTTTGTTAAATTGTCAGAGATAACCTTTTCAAAATAAAATTCTTTGGTACTATCAGAACTTACTGTATATGTTTGAGTTTTTCCGTCTTCTGTTATAGGAGTAAGTGTTGCCTGAAGTTTATCATTAATGTCGTTATCACTGAGCTCTTCGCTTAATTGGAGAGTTAACGAAAGAGAGCCTGTTGTTTGACGTTTAAGGTCAACAATCATTTGTTTTGAAGTTTGTTTTTCTGAATCGATTACAAACCCTGTCAATTTTCCGTAAACTTTATATGCAACCTGTCCAAAAGTACCCGTAATTTCCAGCGTGTAAGTTCCTGTTGCAACTTTTGACATAGAAAATTGCATATTTTTTGCATCATAGGTAACTTCAATTGTCGCATCTTCTTCGTGAGTTATACTACTATCATCATCCCAATAGCCAATTTCCGTTTCGCCAGTAGTTTCTTCTGTAAATTTAACTTCCCAGCTAGAAACCTCGTTAATAGACCATTCTGCAGCCTTTACATAGCGACTGACTTCTTTTTTAAGAGAAATCTGAATTGGCATTTCGTTGACAATTGAGTCATTTGAAACGGTTGTGTTCAACATATTTGAACATCCAAAGAATGTTGCAACCAGTGCGGTGAGAGCAACACATAAAAACAATTTTTTTTTCATTTTTTTTACTCCTCTTTTAAAAATGAATAGAAAATTAATTTCCAGCTTCTACATCTTCAGAAGTTTTAATTTCGGAAGCATAAAAACTAAGTTCAACAGTTGTTGATGAACTGCCGGTTGTAATAATACAGGATAAGGTGTTTTGGTCATTTACATTAACAGATTCATTTTTTGATAAATTTATTGTGCAGAAAGCATCTGTTGAAATTGTTTCTATTTTATTACTGTTAAAGTACCATTGATATGACAGTTCTTCGGCGTAATTTGTTTCAACAGAAAATGTAATGTCCGTGTCAGAAATCGGGATTTTTATTTCGTTATCCGTTGATCTGATTGTGATGGTTGAATCATTTGTGTCGGTGTATTCCGCTTTTAATGTAAAATCAACAATGCTTATGTCTGCCGAGCCTTTACAACGTGTAAGCACAAGGTTTGCATTGTTTTTACCGGGTTGCAGGACTATTTTTGCCGGACCTTCTGTTTCGTAAAGCTGATTTTTGTCCGTTGTAGAATAAATTGAAGCGGTAATCTGAATTTCTGAGCCAGTTTGAAGGTTTTGTATTCTATAAGTTTCTGAATAGTCGCTAGATTGAAGTGAAGTTTCGAAAGTATATTCTTCTGTAATGTCGCCGGTGAAATTTATTTTCAGTGTGTAATTTTGAGTTTCTGAAGTATTTGCATCAGTCGTATTTTTTAAAATTGCAGCAGGTAAGGTAAAACTAATGGATGAAGATAGAGATTCTGCACAGGAAAAAAATAAAAGACTAGCAAGAACGACAGAACAAACTGAAAAAAGACTTTTTTTCATATTTTCCTCCAGAATTAATTTTTGAAAATAGGAATTAGAGTTTTGTTCTAGATTGTTCACAAAAACGTGAAAACTTTTTTTTTACTGTAAGGGTTTATTTTGACACGCGTGAAAGTCTTGTTGTTCTAAACGACTACAGTCTGTTCATTATAACATTAATAAAACGAAAAAATCAAATTAAAATGAAACGAGGAGTGAAAGAAATTACAAAGAGGATAAATAACATTGAGATTCCCCCCCCCTGGTAATGAAGCGTAAAAAACGTAAACCGTAGTGCAATTTTTAGGTAACCTTATTTTGGACACCGCAAAAAGGGCATCTCTTAAAAATCATTTTCAATGCTTTTTAAAGACTTTCGAGTTTTAATTCGTTAAAATACAACGAATTAAAACATCGCATTTTCAAAGACACCTCTAAAAATTGCAATTTTTAGAGGTTCCCAAAAATCTAAAATTCAGAAATCAAATGTTCAAAAAGGGCTGTGCAGCCTTCAAGAATGTCGCGGTAAGTTTCGTCAAAATTGTGGGTATACCACGGGTCTGCAACTTCTGCATTTTTGTTGCGCGAATATTCAAGCAAAAGGTGTATTTTATTCTGCGAGTCGGGCCACAGACGGTTCATATAGTAGAGATTTTCGCTGTCCATTCCGATTAAAAAATCGTAATTTTCGTAATCGGCGTGGCAAATTTGTCTTGCACGGTGATTTGTGCAGGGGATATTTTTTTCCTGAAGTTTCATTAAAGTTCCACGGTGCATGCCGTTGCCAAGTTCTTCTGTGCTGGTGGCGGCGGAATCAATTTTGAACTGACTTTGAAGTCCGTGTCTCTTAACCAAATCTTTCATTACAAATTCAGCCATTGGCGAGCGGCAAATGTTTCCGTGGCAAATAAAAAGAATTCTGAACATAGCCTTGAAATTGTATCAGGATATTGGATTTATTTGTAGAATTTTATATATTTTTATTGTAGGAAACGCAGGTTTCTATATTTTTTTATCTGGAGTTTTTTATGCCAGACGGGTCCATACCCTTATTAATTTCTATTATTGTTTTAATTGGTTTTTCTGCTTTTTTTTCATCAACAGAAACCGCTTTTACTTGTTCAAGCAGAATAAAATTAAAATCACTTGTTTCAGCCGGAAATAAACGCGCCGCAAAAGTCTTAAATCTTGCCGAAAATCATTATGACAAACTTTTAAGTACAATATTAATCGGGAATAACATTGTAAATCTTTCGGCATCTACGATTGCAGCAATTCTTTTTGCAAAAATTCTTGCAGGTTCTCAACTTAATTCTTCCGTCATTTCTACGGCGGTAATTACAATTGCAGTTTTGATTTTTGGCGAAATTACTCCAAAGTATATTGGAAAAGCTTGTGCAGAAAAATTTGCAATGCTAGTTTATCCTTTTATTTCGATTTTAATTGTCATTTTTTATCCTCTGAACGTTATATTTTCCGCTTGGAAAAAACTGATTACAAAAATTTTCCGTTTTAATTCTGAAAATCCCGTTACGGAAGAAGAAATCATCACAATGGTGGAAGAAGCGGAAGAGGACGGAACTATAAAAGAAAGCGAAACAAATTTGATTCGTTCCGTTATGGATTTTGATGATCTTGAAGCAGAAAATATTATTGTGCCACGCGTAAATATTTGTGCAGTGGAAAAATCCAGTGACAAAAATGAAATTAAACGCACTTTTGATGAAAGCGGATTTTCACGACTGCCGGTTTATGACAAAGAAATTGACAGTATTGTCGGCATCGTTCACGAAAAAGATTTTTATAAATTTTACGGAAACGAAAATTTCAAAAATTCTGATTTTTCGCTTGAAAAAATCATGAAAGAACCGTTTTTTTCTTCTTCAAAAATCAAAATTTCAAAATTGTTCAGTCAAATGCAAAAAGCACGCAATCATATGGCAATTATTCTTGATGAATATGGCGGAACTCTTGGTCTTGTGACCATGGAAGATATTTTGGAAGAACTTGTTGGTGAAATTTATGATGAACACGACAGCGAAACAGAAAGCATAATTCCTTGCGCGGACGGAAGTTTTATCATAAACGGCGATACACCGATGCATAAAGTCCTGAAATTTTTTGATTTGGACGAAACAGCATCTGATTCAAATACTTTGAGTGGCTGGATTATAGAAACCTTGGGAGATTTTCCGCCGGAAGGAACTTCCGTAGATTTGCAAGAAAAAGTTTGCCTTAAAATTTTAAAAAATGGTCATAATACTATTTGCAAAGTGAAAGCAGAGAAAAAATAAGTTCTTAGATTAATTCACATACATCATCTATGTCCTTAGAAATACGTTTTTTCAGTTCCTTATTAAGTCTTTAGGCATAGATTTTTTCAAATGTTTCTTTTGTGTTTTCCGGGCAACCGCGTTCATTAAAAAGTTCAGACGGTCTTAAATCCAAAACTTCCGCAATTTTATCAATTGTTTCTGCTGATGGAAATCTTTCGCGAGCTTCCATATCACCAATGTATGATGTACTCATTCCAAGTAATTCTGCAAGTTTTTCCTGCGTAAGTCCTGCTTGTTTTCTGTAATATTTCAAATTTTGAATAAATGTATGCCGGATACCCATATTTAAAATCTGAGTTTTAGAGTAACTTTTTTTTATGGGAACCTCTAAAAAAGCATTGAAAGGATTTTTTAGAGATACCCTAAAATCTCCACAGGAAATTCAAACACGTCTTCAGAACATTACTAAAAAATTTCCGATTTTTGTAAATATTCAGGACGGAGAATTTATTGAACCGATTATAAAAAAGGCACTGCTTGCAAAAGATGATCAGGTTTCAGATTTTTTTTTGTCAAAAATGATTTGTGCCGGTACTGCTGAATATAATTTTTCTAAAGTTGACTCCTTTATTTTGTGCGAAATAACTTTAAATCTTCGTTTTCTGGATTCACAGAACGGCAAAGTTTACATGCCTTTTTCTGTGAGCGTTCGCGAAGGTGCTGATAGTGAAGAAATGGCAAAAAGTCGTGCATTAAAAACTTTAAACACTAAAATTGATTTTTGAGCTTTTCTTTCGTTGCCTCTAAAAATAAAAATGACAGATTTTTTTTTCAGATTTATAATTGATTTATGCAAGATAAAAAAATCCGTATAGGGTTTGTTTCTGATTATTTTAATTCTGAATACGCAACCAATCTGATTAAGGGTGTAAAGAATTTTTGCGTTGAAAATAATATTGAACTTTTACTCTTTCAGCTTGGCGACATTGCAAATAAAAATCCGCTTTATAATAATTTTGAGTACGCGGCCGTTGCGTCACATTTAAAGTCAAAAAATCTTGATGGTCTGATTGTAACGGCCAGTACTTTTATGCATTCGCTCACCATTGACGAATATGTTGATTATCTTAAGCAGTTTGAACCTTTAAAAATTGTAAATATTGCGGCGGAGTTGCCGGGAATTCATTCGGTTGTTTCTGATTGTTCTGCCGCCTACGAAGCACTTTTGAATTATGTCATAAAAAATCAAAAATGCAGAAAACTTGCTCTGATGGGCGTTGACAGCCAAAGTCCGGAAGTTATTGAGCGCACAGAAATTTTTAAAAATGCTCTAAAGAAAAACGGAATAGACCCTAAATCTGCAACTTATTTTAAGTCAAAATTTGATTATTCAACGGCATATAGTGAAATTTCTGTTTATAGCAAAGTTCATAAAGGCATTGATTTTGATGCAATTATTGCTCTAAATGATGATTCTGCGTTTGCCTGTATGGATTTTTGTACAAAAAGAGTTAATCTTAACGTCCCGCAGGATATTATAATTACCGGTTTTGATAATATTCAGCGCTGTTCATTTTGCAGTCCGACTTTAACTTCTGTAAATCAGCAGATTGAATACATTGGATTTACGGCGGCACAAACGATTTATAATCTTCTTAATGATAAAGAAGTTCCACTTTTGCAAAAGGTTAGGGCTCAGACCATTTTGCGAACTTCAACAGCAAAAAATCGGGAAATTCAAAAAGCATTTATTGATAATGACAATATTTGCGTTGATAAACATTCGGCAAAAGATTTTAGCAACACTTTTACAGTTTCTGAATGGTACAACAGGCGTAATCAGATTATGCAGGCGGCCAATTTTTTTAATGCCTTGGATACTAATATTTTGATTAGTAATCTTGGCCCGGTTCTTGTTCATGCACTGAGGGCTTTTGGTTTTCAAGGCGGTATGATTGTTGTTTATAATCATCCGGTAGAAACGCCTGCACCTTTTGATTTTTTTAAATTCCCGGAAAAAGCAAAAGTCATCGCCGGTTTTGATTATGACATGCGATTTACAACAAACGATTTGACCGAATGTGTAACTTTTAATCCGAATGAATGCGTTTTGCCACCCGGAATTTTTAGAATGCCACCTTCAGGTTCTATTGTTATTGCCCTTTTTCATAATTTTATTCAGTACGGTTATATGGTTTTGCGTTGCGATGCCTATGATTACGGCGTTTATGACATTATTCAACATTCAGTTTCTAATCTTCTTGATTTTTCGTATTTTTACACAAAATTACAGAATGAACATTCTCAGATGAAAGATCAGAATTCAAAACTGAATTTGATTGCACACACAGATGAACTTACCGGCTTGAATAACAGGCGCGGTTTTATGGATTTTGGACAATTAACTTTGAATAATTGTAAAAATATAAAACAAGGAGGTCTTGTAGTTGTGTGCGACTTGGACGGTTTAAAAAAAATTAATGACAATTACGGCCATGAAACAGGTGACCTTGCAATAAAAGCAATTGCAGAAATCTTGAATTCAAGTTTCCGCAGTAATGATATTTTAGGAAGACTTGGCGGAGACGAATTTGTTTTGATTTGTCCAAACCTTTCTGAACCAGATTTTTGTAAAATTAAAAAACGCATAAACAAATCATGTCGAATCTGGAGCAAACTTTACCGTTCAAAATTTACGCTGTCATTAAGTTTGGGGACGTTCGTATTTCCGGATGAAGAACACGGCTACGATATGGAATATCTTTTGGCTAATGCAGACGAAGCAATGTACGAAGAAAAACGCAAGAAAAGACACGAAAGATGAATTGTGTTACCGGCGTTTATGGCAAGACGGGGCACTTACGTTTTGTTTATAATCTCTGATTTTTATGTTTCAAAGACACCTCTAAAAATTGCAATTTTTAGAGATTCCCATAACTCAAAAAGAAGAAGTTATAGCAAGAAATGAGTGCGTGTTGTGAAAAAGACGAAATTTTAATAACATATGGCATATTTCGGAATGATGAAAAATAAAGTAACTTTAACTAAAGATAATTGTAAGATTTTAATTTGCTGTCATAAACCCTGTGAACTTCCTCAAAATGAAGATGTTTTTTTTTACCGATTCAAGTGGGGGCTGCAACTAGTAATGTTGATTTAGGAATGCAACGTGATGATTTGTTGAACGGAAAATCATGCGATAATATTAGTGCCAAAAATAAAAGTTATTGCGAGCTTACTGCACTTTATTGGGCATGGAAAAATATTAAAAAAAAATATCCTGATTTGGAATATATCGGGCTGAATCATTACAGAAGGTATTTTTGTTTTGATAAAAGAGATAATTTAAAAACTGAAATAGAAAAAAATGCAAATGATATTGAAGCGTACAATCTAAACAAGGTCAAGCTACAAAAAAAATTAGAAAAAAATGATTGTGTCATAGCAAGTCAACTTATTCTCCCATATTCTGTAGAAGTTCATTATTGTTTAGAGCATATGTCGCAAGATTTTAGAACCGTAAAAGCAATTATAGCTAGTGATTATCCTGATTATTTAAAAGATTTTGAAGAAATAGCATGTAATGGAAATAAGATTTCATTTTTTAATATGTTTATTATGAAATATGGAGATTTTGAAAATTATTGCCAGTGGATTTTTTCCATATTAGCTAAGGCAGAATCGCTAATAGACATACATTCCTATGATTCAGTGTTAGAGTCCGACGAAATTAACCACTACGGGTCAGGTGAAAACCGCCAAAAAAAG
>CAVJCY010000044.1:0-22087 GCA_963648145.1 bacterium
GAAAAGTATCTGACCGGCGGCTGCATGATGGAAAAATATTTAAGGACAAAGGATTGACGCGTTAGGGATTGTAGTGGCTTGTAAAATAGGAAATGCGTTAAGAAAAATTGCGAATACTTGAAGCAATTTTTTAGCATTTACTATTTTATGAAGCGACAGCGGAACCACGAAAAGCCCGACCCGAACGGAGTGAGGGAAACGCCCGAAAAAAAGGAAAATAAAAATGAAATACAGGGGACACGAGACATTTTCAATAAGAAAAAACTGGCTTGCTAAGGGAATGGAAGCTGTCTGCAAAAATTCAGGAATCTTTACGGACAAAACGATGCTTCCGATGGACGAGCTTGGACTTGGACGGAATATGGTTGTTTCGCTCAGGTACTGGATGAAGGCGGTTGGGCTTACGAAAGAAATAAAAAATCAAAAGACAAAAAAGACTGAAACCATTTTTACGGAACTTGGAAAAATTATTTACGAAAACGACCAGTTTGTTGAGGAGGCTGGAACTCTCTGGCTTTTGCAGGCGGAACTTGCGCTGAATATGGAAAATGCGACCAGCTGGTATTTTTTCTTTAACGAATTTAATTTTACTGAATTTACAAAAGATGATTTTGTTGTGGCTTTGCAGAATTTTGACAGGATGAACGGCGGCTCAACGGCTCTTAGTTCATTTGAAAGCGATTTTGAATGTCTTGTGAACACTTATGTTTCTCGTTTTAGGGAAGGATCAGAAATTGACCCGGAAGACAATATTGAATCCCCGTTTGCAGAGCTTGGGCTTGTGGACTGCGTTGGAAGCGGAAAAAAACTTTACAGAAAGGTGATTCCGCCAAAACAGAATATTCCGACGCTTGTTTTTCTTGCCGTGCTTTACCGGATGTGCTCAAAAAACGGGAACGAAACGAACCTTGAATACAAGAATTTTGAGATTCCTCTTTCTGACATTCAGAACAAAAAATTCGGTGCGGGAAAAGTTTTTAATTTAGACGTGATTACATTGATGGATATTTTGAGCGAACTTGAATCCCGGGATTTTGTAAAAGTTGTGCGGACAGCAGGTCTTGATGTTGTGCGGCTTTTACCGTGGAAAGATTTAAAAGAAAATTCCGGTGGAAATTCCGCATATGAAAACTGCATTAAAAAATATTACGGGGAATTAAAAAAATGAAATTACAGGGAAACAAGATGATAGCCGCTTCTACAAATTTTCAGTCCTCGGTGAATATTGCGTTCGACTTTGACAATGCAAAAAAAATTGAAGGATTTATTCCGACATCAGAAGCCGTAAAATTTATTGACAAGGCTGTTTTAAGCACGAAAAATGCGGCTGGTGAAAATGCAGAAAACGCGAAGTCTGCAAAACGCGCGGGAATTTTAATCGGTCCTTATGGAAAAGGAAAGTCGTACATTGTGCTGGAAACGCTTTCTCTTCTATATAATAATCCTGAATTAAAAGAAGTTTTTGAAGGTCTTGCTGAAAAAATCAAGGAAAAAAATCCAGGTGCCGCACAAAATATTCTTGAATACATAAAAAGCAGGAAAAGGCTTCTGCCGATTGTGATAAACGGAAATTCGCAGAGCCTTGCGCAGTCGTTTTTGTACGCTCTTAATCTGACGCTAAAAAGAAAAGAATTTAAAAACCTTATGCCAGAAACTCATTTTGAGTCAGCCACAAAAATGATTGAAAAATGGGAAAGCGAATATCCTGAAACTCTTGAAAAATTCAACCGTCTTGCGTCTGTAAAAACTGAGGAATTTAAACGGCAGCTTTTAAATTATAATCCGGACTTTTTTGAGGAATTTGAAAAACTTTATCCTTCTCTTACTTCCGGGAGTGAATTTAATCCGTTCAGCGGTTTTGATATTGCTGAAGTGTACGAAAAAACGTGCAGAAAACTTTGCGAGACAGGACTTTATGACGGAATTTTTGTTGTTTACGATGAATTTGGAAAATATCTTGAATCGAGCATTGCGCATGCGACTGTAAAAGACACAAAACTTTTGCAGGATTTTGCGGAAATGTGCGACAGAAGCGGAAAAGAGCAGATTCATCTTCTTTTGATTTGCCACAAGGAAATTGAAAACTACATCGATATTCTTCCAAAGCAGAAAGTTGACGGCTGGAAAGGCGTTTCTGAGCGTTTTAATCATATTCATCTTTATAACAATTATTCAGAAGTCTACAGTTTGATTAGCGCGGCTATTTTAAAAAAGAGCGATGAATGGAAAAATTTTTGCGAAAAAAACAGGAATCAGTTTGAAAATCTAAAAAATGTCTGGTTTAAGGGCAGTTTCCGCCTGTTTTCAAATCTTGAAGAAAGTTTTTTGGACACGATTCTTTATGGAGCGTATCCGCTGCATCCGGTTACAACGTATATTTTGCCCCGGCTTTCTGAAAAAATTGCGCAGAATGAACGCACGCTTTTTACTTTTCTTTCCGGAAACGACAAGAACGGATTTTCTTCTCTTATTGAAAAAACTTGTGCAGACGGCGAAAAGTTTTTGCAGAACTCAAAAATAATTCTTTTTACGCCCGATATTCTTTTTGACTATTTTGAAAATCTGCTTTTTGCAGAAAGCTACACAAGCGAAATTAAAAAATATTATCTGGTTGCCTCTGCTATTTTACGTCAGACAGAAAAATCTTCGCTTGAATCAAAAATTGTAAAAACTCTTTCGCTGATTTACTGCTTGAACCAGTTTGAGCGGCTTTCCCCGGATTTGAATTTTCTTTTTGCGCTTTACGATGATGCGGGATTTTCCCGGGAAGAAATCCGCGCGGCTGTAAAAAAGTTGTCTGAAAAAGGCTTTGTTTATCTGAACGTTCACAACAATTATCTTCAGTTAAAGGCGAACTCTGGTATTGATGTTCCGTCTTTGATTTCTGATTGCGTTGAAAAACGCCGGCGGACTGTAGGAATTGTTGATATTCTGAACAACTTTAACACCCAGAAATTTATTTATCCTGTTTCGTACAACGTAAAAAACAAGATGACACGCTACTTCCGTTTTGTTTTTATTTCTGAAAAAGAATTTATGTCAAAGGAAGACTGGGCTGGTTCCTCTAAAAACTTTAATTGTGATGGCTGTGTTTTTGCCGTTTTTAAGGATTTTGAAAGTGATTCCCGTTCTGGCGAAGGCGATTTTGAAACAGATGCGGTTATTGAAAAAGCAAAAAAGGTTTCTTCTAAAAATAAAAATCTTGTCTTTGTGATTTCAAAATTTGAGGAAAACTTTACTGAAAAACTCCGCCGTTTTGATTCTGTCGCGTTTTTAAGAAGTCAGATTTTAACGACTTCGGAAAAACCGGCGGATTCAGTTCTTTTTGACGAGTATGACCTTATTTATCAGGATTTGCACGAGGTAATAAAACAGATTGTTCATTCTTATATTCAGCCGGAGCGGAATCTTGCGCTTTACGTTTCGCTTGGGGAAGAACAGAGGCTTTACAGAAAATCGGATTTTACAAACCTTGTTTCAAAAATCTGCTTAGAGATTTTTTGCAGAACGCCGGTTGTAAACAACGAAATGCTCAACAAAAACTGTCTTACCGGGGCGGCGACAAAAAGCAGGGCAAAACTTTTGGATGCGATGCTTAATTCTCCGTTTATGGATTTAGGTTTGAGCGGAAGCGGGCAGGAAGTTTCGTTTATGAGGAGCGCGCTTTTGCTTCCTGGAATCTTAAAAAAATGTGAAAAAGATTCAGGCTCGGCGGAAAAGACAGTTTTTAATCTTGAGCCAAAAACAGAAGACTCAAAAAATGATGAAAAATTTAAGAATCTTTTTGCGCTAATAAAAGAATTTTTTGCCCGGGCCGAGGAAAAGGAAATCAGTTTTCTGGAACTTTTTGAGATGCTGGAAAATGAAGAGAACGGAATTTCTTTAAGGCGAGGTTTAATTCCGCTTTATATTGCCGCAGTTGTTTCTTCTTTTGCAAAAAATGTTGTGTTCAGGAAAAACGGAATTGAAGTTCCTGTAAATGCCCAAAGTTTAACGGAAATTGCAGAAAGTCCGGCTGATTTTTTCGTGCGAGTTGTTCAGTGGAACGATGAAAAACAAGATTACATTGGAAAAATGGAAAAGCTCTTTTGTGATTTTGTGATTGAAAGCGAAAAAAAGTCGAACGGCTATTTTTATCTTGTAAACGCAATGGTCCGCTGGTACCGGTCGCTTCCAAGATACACAAAGCAGATGAAAAAATCTGACGCGGATAACGGATATTTTTCGTTTTTGAATATCTTAAAGCAGGGCGGATACGGCGCGAACGAAATTCTTTTTGAAAAAATTCCTTCTGTCTTTAAAAGCGGAAAAACTGAAGAAGGCGATTTTGAAATTATAGAAAACATAAAAAAGGCTAAAAATTTTTTTGACACGGCGTTAGAAAATCTTGCAGAAAAAATCGTTATAGAAACAAAAAAAGTTTTTGACAGGAATGCAGGCCAAAAATCGCTAAAAAATGTGTTTGCGGAATTCTGCACAAAACTTGACCCAAAAATAGAAAATCAGATTTTTGAAAACGGAGCACATTCGCTTTTAAAAGTTTATAAGCAGGCCGGAAACGATGAAAAGCAGATTATTGGTGAAATGGCAAAAGTCTTGACCGGGCTAAGTCTTGATGACTGGAACGATGAAACTTTTGATGTGTTTTTTGCAAGGTTAGATGAACTGAACAATACGCTTCTGGAATTTAAGGGTTCTTTGCCTGAAAATTCTGAAAAAAGTGGAAGTGAAAACGCAGGCGGAAGTTTTGGCCCTGCAAAACTGGCTGGCGAATCGGCAGAAAATTATGAAATCTGCTTTGCTGGAAATGAAGGAGAAAGCGCAAAAACAAAGTCATTCAAAAAAGTGGAATGTTCAATCCGCGCAAAATCCCTGGAAGAAGAAATCTGGCGGACATTCGAAGAAATGGGGCAGTCAGTAACGGAAGCAGAAAAAAGGCAGGTTCTTGTGAGCCTGCTGGAAAAACTGTGCTAGGAGGGAGGAAAAATGAGTTTTTATTTTGACAACGCGGCAACAACTTTTCCAAAGCCTGAATGTGTCTATCAATTTATGGACAGTTTTTACCGCGAGCATGGCGGAAACGCGGGGCGGGGGCAGTATAAGCTTGCTGCAGAAGCGACAAAAATGATTTTTGAAACCCGCGGGTTTATCAAAGAGATTCTTCAATGCCCGAACAAGGACGTGATTTTTGCTCCGAGCGCGACAATTGCGCTTAACATGGTGATTCAGGGGCTGGTTGCAGGGTTCGAGAATGGTCATTACTTCGATTCGCTCGTGACTTCGGACGACAGGCTCAATGACCGCGCTTCTAAAATCGATGACCACAGTGTTCCGGTCGTTTATATTTCGCCTTTTGAACATAACTCGGTAACACGCGTTCTTTACCATTTTGAAAAAAGCGGAAAAATCCAGGTAAAAGAACTTTTTGTTTCAGAAGATTTTGAGTACGACATCAAAAGAATCAACGCGCAGTTTGCACAAACGCCTCCCGACCTTGTGATTGTAAGCCACGCAAGCAACGTGATGGGTCTTGTTGCGCCTGTCCTTGAAATTTTTGCGTCTGCAAAAAAGTTTAACGCGGTTACCGTAACCGACATGGCGCAGACGGCAGGGCTTGTTCCGCTGAATGTTGGGAGCGAACTTGTTGACTTTGCGGTTTTTGCCGGACACAAGACTTTGTACGGACCTTTTGGAATCGCAGGCTTTGTAAAAAGCAAAAATGCCGCCCTTGAGCCGGTTTTGTTTGGCGGAACTGGCGTTGATTCTGCAAACCAGGAAATGCCCGAAAACATTCCGAGCCGTTACGAGATGGGAAGCCAGAACATCTGCGCGGTGGCAGGACTTTATGCGGCGGCAAAGTGGTTTTTAGAAAATGCGGAAGAAATCCGCTCGACAGAAGAAAAAAATCACCGCCGGCTTTTAGAGATTTTAAGTCAGTACGACTTTGTAAAAATCTTAGGCCCGAAAGACAGATTTTCCCAAAAAACAAAATGCATCGGAGTTGTTTCCACGCTTTTTGAAGGCTATTCGGCAGAAGACATCGGAAACGTGTTTGACGAAAAAGAAATCGCCGTTCGCACAGGTCTTGAGTGTTCCCCGCTCGCACACAAATTCTTGGGAACGTTCCCAGCAGGCACAGTACGCTTCAGCGTGGCATATTTTACAGGCGAAGAAGATTTTTGCGCGCTGGAAAAGGCGATGGGATATATTGCGGAAAATAGGTGAGATGGGAGATGAAAGTATGAGTTTTAAGGAAATCAATATCAAACAAGAATACCGTTCTCCGCAAGACAATATCGTTCAGGATTTTTACCTTCCTGTTCTTGAAAATGCTGTTTCGTATAAGCGTTCTGTCGGATTTTTTTCTTCTTCGGCACTGGTCGAGCTTTCTAAAGGAATCTGCGAGCTTGCCAAAAAAGGCGGAAAAATTGAACTTGTGGCGTCTCCCTATCTTTCCGAGGAAGATGAAGAGGCAATCCGAAAGGGCTACGAGAACCGCACCAAAATTATAGAAAACGCGCTCCTGCGAGGACTGAAAACCGCGCCGGAAAATTTCTTTGAAAAAAAACGTTTGAATCTTTTGGCAAACCTGATTGAATCCGGCGTGCTGAACATAAAAATCGCCTTTACGGAAGATGGCTCTTGCGTGGGAATGTACCACGAAAAACTCGGGCTGGTTGAAGATTCCTATGGAAACAAGATTGCTTTTTCCGGCTCGATGAACGAATCAGAAAAGGCGTTCACAAAAAACTACGAAACAGTCGATGTTTTCTGTTCCTGGAAAAGCGAAGACGAAAAGTCTCGTGTGCTTCAAAAGGAAAAATCGTTCGCCGCAATATGGGGGAACTTTGACGAAAAACTGAAAGTTATGCATTTTCCTTCAATCGACAAGGCGATTCTTGAAAAATACAAACGCGGCAAGGCTGATTTTGAACTGGACAAAAAAGAGTTTTCAAAAGACAAAAACACTGCATACAGAATAAACCACGAAAACAAAACGGATGTTCCTGATATGCTTGCGGTGGCGGAAAGAAACTGTGAAAAATCGGTTCTAAACGAGCAGCTTTTCTTTGATTTTAAAGGCAAAAAAGCACCAAGACGCCATCAGATAAAAGCGATAGAAAATTTTAAGGCGAATAACTTTCAGACGCTTCTTGCAATGGCGACTGGAACAGGAAAAACTTTAACATCTTTGTTCTGCGCGAATGAACTTTCAAAGAAAATAAAATTGACTTCGGTTTTGATAATTGTTCCGTTAAAAGATTTGGTTGACCAGTGGAAAAAAGATATTGAAGAATGTTTTTCTGGCGAAATTATTCCAATTCGCTCCGGGCTTAACTGGAAAGAAAAACTTTCGGATTTACGGCTTCTAAAAATACTGAACACAAACAGACAAAATGAAAAACTTGTAATCATTACAACTTATGATTCTTTCTGTGGAAACGATGAGAAAATTCTTGAATCGCTGAATTTGGATTCAACCTTAATTATTGCCGATGAAGTCCATAAATTCGGGGCAGAAACTTATTCAAAAAAACTTCCTGAAAAAATCAAATATCGAATCGGACTTTCCGCAACTCCAAAACGTCCCTACGACACAAAAGGCACAAAGGCGATTTTTGACTATTTTTGTCCGTCTGAAAATCCTTATGAATTTTCAATAAAAGACGCAATTGATGCTGACATGCTCTGCCGTTATGAATATCACCCTATGGTTGTTCCGCTCACTGACTTTGAAATGGAAGATTACGAAAATATTTCTGAAAAAGTTTCACGGCTTTCTGTAATCGTAAATAATTCTTCAAAAGTTGACAAAGAAGATGAAGAGCGTTTAGAGCAGCTTTTAAAAGAGCGGCATAGAATTATTGAAAGAGCTCAAAATAAAAAAACTGCCTTCATCGAAATTATGAAAAATGAAATTGGCAAATATAAAGATAAGACGATTATTTTTTGCCCAGACGGAAAAGATGAAAACGGCAAGGATTTTCTGGAAGTCTATAAAGTAGAACTTTGGAATGAATTGAAGTTAAAAGGCGAAATTGTCCGGATGAGCGAATATATTCAGGGAACTAACCGTGATGTTATAGAAAGTTTTACCGCTGGAGCAATCGATATTCTTTTTGCAAAGCAGCGCCTTAACGAAGGAATTGATATTCCATCTGCAAAAAGGGCTTTCTTTATTGCAAGCAGCACTTCTGAGCGGGAATTCATTCAGCGTCGTGGACGCGTCTTAAGAAAATCACCTGAAACAAACAAGACCCTTGCCGAGATTTTTGATTTTATCGTAGTTCCGCCAGACAAAAATTCTATTTATGCGCAATCAATTGTAGAAAACGAAATAAAACGTGCAATGGATTTTGCCGCAACCGCAGACAATTACGCGGAAATAGAAATGGTTTTAAGAAAATATTTATAGAGAGGACTAATATGGGAAAACTTTCGGAAGATTTACCTGCAATTACAAAAGAAGTTCTTCATGGCGAAAGCAAGGTTACAAAAGGACTTGTAAAGACATTGCTTCAGGCTGTCATGTTGACAGAAAACAAATCTGATGCTTATCCGACTGTGAGACGGATTCTTGATGATGAAATAGACAAATGTATTTCAGCAGGAATTATTGATTTAAACAGTTCTGAAAACGAGGAGATGCAATAATTATGGAATTTAAAAAAATAACGATAGAAAATTTCTTGTCTTATTATGGCAGAAACGAAATTGAATTTGCAGAAACAACAACAATTTTTATCGGGCAGAATAATACTGGAAAATCAAAATTTTTTGACGCTGTGAATTTTTGCATTTACGGACGGGTTTTTGAAACTCAAAAAAAAGAATGGCTTACAAACGAAAAAGATATTTCACTTTTAATTTTAAATAACAAGAAAAAAGCAGATTCGCTTTCTGAAGAAAAAAACTCAATAACAGTTTCAGTTTCACTTTTAATCGACGATGTTCGTAATCCAAATATTTATCTTGAAATTGAGCGTTCGTATATTTTTAAGCTTGAAAATGGTAAATATGAATACAGCAGCAAAAATCTTGCCTTGTCAGAAATTGATAAACTTGATGGAAAAACAAGTCCTTTTATCGGAACTGATGCAGAAGACAGAATCAGGCTGTATTTTTCTAATTCAATAAAAGATTTTTTCCTCTTTCAGGGAGAAGCTGCCTCAAAAATAATGCAGCTGCAAAAGGGCGGCAACTTTCGTCTTGCGGTAAGAGAAATTGCCCGGCTTGAATTATTTGAAAAAGCAAAGAATTTTGCGGAAAAATATGCAGACACGATAAATCGCAGTATTCAGATAAAGCAGGGTAAAAGCAAAAAGGCAAAATCTGAACAGGAAAGGCTGCAGAATGAAATTGACCGTAAAACAGATTCAAAAGAAGATTATGAATCTAAAAGAGATGAAGCCGCATCTTCACTTTTAAAATACAAAGAAACGCTTGAAGAAAATGAAAAAGAGCTTGCAAAATACAAGGAATTTGAAGACTTCTTTAAAAATAAAACCCAGCTCGAAAAAAATCGTAAACAGATAAAGGCTGAAATAGACCAGATTGACAAAGAAAAATCTTCTATTGCGGTGGATTCAGCATTTTATAAAATCCGTGAAAAACTGAATTCCTTTAAGAATTTTTATTCTTCGCTTGAAAAAAAAGGTGAAGTTCCGCCAAGTATTCCTCAGTTTGAAATTCGAAAAGCTCTTGACTGCTGCCGATGCACAATTTGTAATTCAGACTTATCTCAGGGAACTGAAGGCAGAAAATTTGCTGAAAACAGGCTTTCAAAAGGAGACACAGATAAACTTGGAAATTATCTTCGAGAGCTAAATTATACCGTTGGCGATATGAGCGATTTTATAAAGAAAGTTCCTGACAACTTAAAGTCACTTCTTGAGCGTAAACGCAATAATGACATAAAACGGCAGAATCTTATAAAAGATGAAGAAAATTTGACTCAAATGCTTTCCCAGATAAATCTTGATGAAAAAACTTCTGCTGAAAAACTTGCTCAAATTGAAATTGTAAAAAAGAATGTTGCGCGCTATAGCCAGTTTGTAAAAAACGCAGAAATTGATCTGCACAGGGCGGAAGGTTCAATCCGTACAATTGAAAACGATATTTTCAAATTTAAAAAAGAACTTGAATCGCTTGTTATTGAAGATGATGAAATTGAAGATGAAGACAAAATCAAATTAAAGTATTCATCTAAATTAAACGAGGTCATGAAAAAGCTTTTTGAAGTCGCAAATAAAACTGCCTATGAGCAAGTAGAACAAGAAGCAAATAAATATTACAAGGAAATGACCGAAGAAAACGCGGCAATTGTCGGCGATATAAAAATTGATTTGGAAACTTCTGAAATTTATACAGTTGATGAAAATGGAATTAGAATTCTCAACATAAATCAGGGAAACATTATTTCAATTCAACTTGCTGTTATCGCAGGCATCTTGACGGTTGCCCAGGAACAGTTTGGAATTCAATATCCTTTTATAACAGATGCTCCTGTTTCTGATTTAGGTGGAGATAACAAAATATCTACGATTAAAACAATGGTTAATGCATTTGAACAGGCTGTCATAATTATAAAAGATGATGTTTCAACAAAGAACAAAGCGGATGATGAAATCAGAAAATTTATAAATGATTCTAATGATATTGAAATTGCTTATGAATTGACTTTGTCCGAGGCTGATAAAATTGGTGAGCAATATACTGTCGTAAAGAAAATTAAAGGATAGGTCTGTATTTTCTGCCTGGCAGCAATGCCGTGGTTTTTATAGGAGTTTTTATTTATGGAAGAAATTATTGATATTGGAAGTTCAAAATTTAATATTCAGGATGAATGGTACAAAAAATTCTGTAACAAATACGAAAAAGAAGAAAACTTAAAGAATTCTCGTGCGGTTTTTGCTTTTGACTGGGAAAGATTTTTATGGGCTTTTATTTTAGGAATTTCAGTTGAAAAAAGAACGCCCCTTACTGACAAAACAAAAAATCCTCCGTTTGGAAAAGAAGTTTTTGCAAGCAGAAATAAAATCCTAAAAACAATGATTGCATTGACCTTGCAGGAACTTTACAAAGAAAATCCTGATAATTTAAAAGCAGATTTTGAAAAAGCGACTGAAAAAGGCGAAAATCTTGGAAAATCTATAAAAAACGCAATCGAAGAATATGCCAACACAGGCTTTTCGATATTAGACCGCCGTGGAAGAGAAATGCCGGGCTACATTGAAAATTTGGAATATGTAGTTGAAGACATCCTCTCCAACAAAACCTGGACCTGGTAAAAGTTCATCTAAAATGCGCCGCTAGACAACGATTCTTTGTTTGGAGATATACGTTCTTCAATCAAGGAGTCTTTTCTGTTTAGAATTGAAAACCAAGAAATCTCGCATTGCAAAGATAGACATTCCCCCTCATACATTTTCTAGAAAAATTTCCCCGGAACGATGATATAAGGACATCTCTAAAAAATCATTTTCAATGCTTTATTTAGAGATACATTCGAGTTTTAATTCGTTAAAATACAACGAATTAAAACATCGCATTTTCAAAGACACCTCTAAAAATTGCAATTTTTAGAGGTTCCCATAATATAAAAATGTTTATCTTCGTTGGAATTTCTGTTGCATTTACAGTATTTTTTTTTCCTTTTGATTCTTTTTTATAGAAGAAAGGCGGCAAGAAAATTTCTTCAGAAAACCAGTTTTTTTCATGAGCAGGCAAAGGCGTTTTTGGGGAGTTTGATTATCTTTTAAAGCGGATTGTAACAAAAGAGCAGGAAGATGACTTTGCCGCAAAATGGCAGGCTCTTTACTCTGAAATTGGCAGATACCGTATTTCTAAGAAAAATGCCGCGTTTTCAGAAATCAGTAATTTCAAGGAAACTTTTAGAAATCTACACAATATTATTTTTCAGTCAAATGCGGAAAAAAAACGAAAAGAAGACGTCAAAAATCTTGCTCAAAAAATATCTGATTTTTTCAACGAGCTTTTCAAAATCACGGAAAATTATGTTGCCCATTCCGCAGAACTACAGTTTATAAAAAATCGGGAACCGCTTTTTTTTGAGGCGAATCAGGCAGATGTTCATAATACTGATGAGGAATTTTCAGAAATTGAACGTTTTAAAACTGTTTTCAGTTCGCTGCACGATTATTTTGAAAATGCAAATCAGCAGTTCATTCAAAATGAATCATTAAAATATGATAGGCTTTTTTCAAATGTTGACGGAAAAAGCCTGGATTTTCAGCAGCGGACGGCGGTTATTACTGACGAGGACAGAATCTTGGTTCTTGCGGGAGCAGGAAGCGGAAAAACGCTTACGATTGCGGCAAAAGTAAAATATCTTTGTGAAGTAAAAAATATAAATCCGAATGAAATTCTTCTTGTTTCGTTTACAAAAAAATCCGCCCAGGAAATGACGGAGCGAATTCAGGAAAAACTTGGAATAAATGCACAGGCAACGACTTTTCACAAACTGGTCTTGAAATAATCAAAAATGCAAACGGTAGACGGCCGGAAGTCTTGGACGAAAATGTTCTTTGCGATTTTATCCATAACTTTTTTGAGAACGAGCTTCTAAATCATCCTGGGCTTATAAAAAATCTTACTGAATATTTTACTTACTTTCTGGAAATTCCTGAAAATCTGGAAGACTATTCTTCGCTTGGAGAATTGTATGAAGAAGAAAAAACTGCCGACCTTGAAACATTAAAATCAAAATATGAGCGGGAAAAATATATCCGCGAAACTGGAAGTGAAAAATCAAAGGCATTAAGAACGCTGAACAATGAGCAGGTAAAAAGCATAGAGGAAACAAAAATCGCAAATTTTCTTTTTATGCACGGAATAAAATATGAATACGAAAAACTTTATCCGTATGAAAGTGATGATCCAAAAAGAAAAGCGTACAGACCGGATTTTTATCTTTGCGATTATGACATTTATCTGGAACATTTTGGCATTTCAAAAGATTTTACAGTTCCCTGGCTTTCGCCTATTGAAGAAAAAAAGTATCTTGACGGAATTTTATGGAAGCGCGATTTTCATAAGAAAAATGGCACAAAGCTGATTGAAACTTATTCGTATTACAGCTCGGAAGGAATTCTTCTTAAAAAACTTGAGGAGCTTCTTGTTGAAAATGGAGTCGAATTTAAGCCACGTGATTTTACAGATATTTTTAACACAGTTTACGCAAGCAAGAGCAATAAATATTTTGGCGAATTTATAAAACTTTGCTGCACTTTTATAACTCTTTTTAAGTCGAATAATTACAAAATAGAAGAAATTGAAACTTTGCGTCAGAAATATCTTGCACAAGAGAAAAACGAATTTCTTTGCCAGCGTACAAATCTTTTCCTTGATATAATAAAAATTCTTTTGGCGGAATATCAGAATTACCTTTATAAAAACAACGCAATTGATTTTTCTGACATGATAAACAATGCCGCCGAACTGATTTTTGCCAGAAGCTCAACTTTTCCAAGATGTAAATATTCTGTTCATGACGCTACAGTCTTATCAAATCCCAAAAAATGTCCTGCTTGCGGCGGATTTCTAATAAAAAGAAAAAGCAAGAAAAACAAGTATTGGTTTATCGGCTGCACAAATTACCCTTATTGCGAATACACGGAAAACTTTTCTACTAACTTCTCCTGATAAAGTAACTATATTTTCAAATTCCGTGTTATATTACGTAAAAATCTTACCGAAAAGTTGATTCACAGAGGGTTGTGCTAATTCCATTTCTTTGAAAGCTGGAGAACTATGGTCAGGTTTTCCTCACTTCGCTTTTCAACTGAACTACATTCAGTTTTGCCTTGGTCAGGCGTAATTCTGCCTTTACTTCATCTTGAAGTAGAGGCGAGGTCAAAGAACATTTTTCTGAAAACAGTTGGAATATAAGAAATGTATCTACTCAAGAACAAACCACAAAGTCTGATAACTGGAATTCAGTGAAAAATCCGATGAATTTTCTTTTATTTTTTCAGTTTTGTTTCCTTCAAGACCTGCTTTGTACAAAGTGTGACTTCCCGGCAGCGTGAAAGTGCAGTTACCACAAAGCGTTTTTGCTGGCCCGCGACCAAGAGTTGACAGTGTAGTAACTTTTTCAGGTTCGCGAATAATACCATTTGATTTATTTTTCTTGCCATAGATTTTCAGATTTTCGCCACTGTTGCCACTCCAGCTGGAAGAAAAAATAATGTATGAATCGTCTGATTTTATTGCGGACAGGGCATAAAAATCATTTTTCTCAGAATTTAACATTGGTAGAAGATTGCTTTTCCATTTTTCAGGGAATTCTGGCAGTTTTGCTGTGCTATCCAGAACTGAAATTGTCAGATTTTTATTACAAACAATAAAAACTCCGGAATCTTCGTCCCAATAAATCTGTTCTGTTTGGTCAAATCCTTTAACTTTTTTGGAAGAAGAATCAAAATATGGTGACGGTAAAAGTGAAATTTCTGTTCCACATTCATCAAAATTATCAGGAGTTACGTCCTTTAAATTGATTCCAAGCTGATAAAATGCGGAAATTTCCGGGATAATTCCAAATTCTTCTGTAGATCCAATGTTCCAGCCGGAAAATTTATACAAATTCTGCATTTCAATTTCGCGCGAAAGATTTATATATGCCCTGGTCGGAGCTGGCTCTACCAAAAATTCACGGAAAATTCGTGCCGAAAACGGTGCTGCACAACTTTTTACAGGATTATTCGACTGATCAAAATATCCCGTTATTTTTTGTTTTTGCCCATTTGTATTATAAGGTAGGGCAGAGCAGAAAGTAAAAATACAGTCCCAGTCCTGGAACGCTGCAAAAGACGCAAACATCGGATACATTTCTGAAGAATATTGATTTGGAAAAGGGTGATCATATTCAGTTACAGAAAAAGGCTTACCATAAACACGCGATTTTGCAAGATTAAAGATGGTACTGTTGCCTTCAGCTTTTGTAAGACTGTAATTATTTACGTAATAATTGCCCATATCCCAATCAGTTCCAGGAAATGCCGGGTGATTCCAATAGGCGTGAGAGTCAATAATATCAAAACAAGACTGAAGTGCCGCTGTAGAACAGCCTGCAGAAGTCCCCATAATAAGTGCTTTGGATTTCAGAGTGTCAGAAACAAATTTTTTCATAGAAATCCAATAATTTTCTTCAGTTTCATATAAAAATGAAAGAATAAGATTTTTATAACTTGACGGCAAAGTTTTATATTCTTCAAAATGAGGCAAGAGAACAGTTTTTTCATTTTTTGAAGTTTTTTTACCAGATTTTACGACTTCAACATTTCCTCCTTCAAAAACTTGAACGTCCTTAAAGTAAAAAGTTGTACCGGAAGAAAGTCCCATGTTGCCAAAATTAAGCCTGAGATTGTTGTCTGTAGAAATATTTTGTATAGTATAAAAGTATTCTGTCCACCTAGTGGTAGACGGAATATCACTTGCCCAGCCGGCAGATTGCCACGGAGAGTGGGCTTGCATCAAAGAAACATTGATTTTTGCCGATTTTGAAGATTTTACTGCAAATTTGATTGTGTAAATTTTATCATCAGTAAATTTGAGATTTGAACAATTATATTGAATATGCCAGGCTTCCGTTCCATTTTGAACAACTTTAATCGAGCTTACGTTTCCGTTTTTTTTCAGTACCGCCTTTGCGCTATCGTGATTTTCCATATTCCAGAAAGAATTTTTATCAACAAGAAAATCAGAAACTTCCACAGATTTATTGTAAACCTCAGAAAGAGAAGAGTAATCCTGATTGTTCTTTTTGAGCCAGACATTCCATTTATCTTCCAATTCCTGCCAGTAATCTCCCTTGTAATCTTCTAGCCAGCCGGCAAGATAGCCCATCAAAAGTCCGTTTTCGTTATTTATTTCAACAATGGCAACTGCAGGATCATCTTTGTAAGATGTTTTAGTATAAGGATTTACGTGATTTAACAAAAACTCAGCCCAATCCTGCTGCAATTTCTTTGCGTTTTCGTTCCAAAATCCTAGACAATGCCGACTTTTCCAGCCAGAAACTTCATTAATTTCATCAGAATAACCGTCCGCATTGGAAATATCCCTACCAGTAAGCAAATTCAAATTAGAATAAATGCCGTTTTGTTTTAATTGCGCAAAAAAATAGTCAAAATCATCAAGACGCTCCTCATTTACAACCCATTTTCCAGAACCTTCTTTTCGTAAAAAACAATTAGTCCAATTTGCATCAGTGTGATGGAAGCGAATGCAGTTGTACCCTTGATTTGCCAGTGCTTTTGCCGAAAATTCAGCTTGCTTGTGACTAGTTGGAAATTCAGATAAATTTGTTCCAAAAATCCGAATTCTTTTACCGTTCGCTTCAAGATGACCGTCCTCAGAAACAATAATTCTGTCCTTTTCCGTAATAGGAGAGTTCAAATAAGCCGCAGAAATTTCGCTATCCGCGTGCAATTTGTAATGATTAAACGAAAAAGCCTCGTCAATAGATTTGCAGAACGCCCCCGAAGACACAAAAATTCCCGAAAATAGAAAAGCTAAAAAAGTAGATTTGTTCATAAAGACAATTTTAGTTTAGATTTTTACAAATGCAATTTTTTTTATAAATTTTTGTGTTCAAATACCACGCGATTACGGTGTTTGAACCACTTCGCTAATTGCTCTAAGTTCTCGGCGTGTAAATGGGTACACCTTGCAGGCTTCTCTTTTACTTAAAAATGCAACTTTGCAAGAAATTCCAGTTTTTGAAAACTCGAAAGTCTCTCTAAAAAAAGTTCCAATGCCGGGTATGTGTGTGGTGCAGTGTAAAAACTGAAAAAAAGTGTCCGTGTAAATAAAACAAAAGTCTGGTCGACAGAACATACACTATTAATCGTGCCATTCCGTGGCATCGAAAATACTTTAAATACAGCAAAAGAGTAGACTAACTATTTTATCTCCCAATATCCGCTGTATCCATGACCTTTAAATTCAACTCTATCTGTCATCTTTGTAAGATACCTGCCAACAGTTTTTTCACTGACATTTAATTTAAGAGCGATTTCTTTTCTTGTTATTTTGCAGTTATCTTTTATCAATTCAATAATTAAATCTTCTAAATCTTGAAGGTCATCATTTTGTCCTTCAAGGACAGTTTGAGGGACATTTTTTTGACCTTGTAGGACATTTTGTCCTTCAGTACTGTCCTTCCAGACGCCTGCAGGTGAGGCTTCAATTCCGATTTGTGGTAATCTTGCTTTTTCTTCTGAATCAAGTTTTAGTATTTCGTCAAAAGTTAAATTCTTATTATTAACAACCTTCTTTGTATACTCAAAAGTTGGATCAAAAGCGTAGATTGTCATTTTTGTTTTAGTCGGGTCTGATAAATCATAATCAGGAAGAAGATGGTATGTTTCTGCCTGTTTTTTATTCATCTGATAGATACCGTATCCCATTGTATCAATCATTCCAAGTTCAGACATTGCACGAGCAAGACATGGATTGCAGTAATCTGCAGGGGTCTTTGTACCTAAGATATATTCCTGTGGTTTTCCGTAAAAGAAGCTTCCTGCATTTTCAAAAGTGATTCTATCCAGATATTCCGTAACAATGATTCTGCTATTCTTTGTATAATCCTGATGAGCAATACAATTGTGTAACGCTTCCATTAAAACACGCTTGTCATATTTTGAAACTGAAATCGCTACCAGAGAATCATCAGGCATCATCTTCATTTGATAATTTCGTATATGATTGTAGACTTCAGTTGCTGTAAGAATAAAAGGAAAACTGTAATGCTCATAAGCTCGTTCCTGTGTTTCAAGTTTCCAGGTAATTTGCGCCATATGAGGAGAAACAAGATAATTGCTTTCTGGTTTACCAAGAAGAAACAGACAGGCCCGTGTAATCTGTCCTTTCCTGATAAGACCGATTTTTTCAAGAAATACTTCTGTTGTCCATCTGGAAATTTCATCTTCCGTAAATGATGAAGAATGCTTAAGTACGAAACCTTCTTTTGCTTTTGCAACAGCCACTGTATCAAGATCCTTTACCGTTGCTTCAGGCACAGTTACAGAAGTCCAGCCTGAAGTTAAGTCTGGTGGCGGATTTCATCCAGTTTATCCAGAGAAAGGGCAAGAAGACTTTCTCCCGCTTTACAGTAAAAATGACCGTTGTAAGAAACTGGCATTCCTAACGGAGCTGCAGGAGAAGAACACGTCCTTCTGATACTAAAATTTCATATATATTCCTGAATGTTAAAGATGGTTCAAGAACCTGTGATATTTCGTATTTTAGCTGTTCACGCTAATCTTTTTTAGTTCTGTAATCAGTTCCGATAATATTACGCTTTGTATTATCAACACCAAAAACAAGCCAGGCTTTTTCCACATGACGAAGGTTAGCTTCATTTGAAAGAGCAGAAAAATACTGACCGATTTCAGACAATTTAAAGTCCTTTGAAATCTGCTTAAATTCGATTATTTCATTTTCCCATTGTGCAATCAGCGTATTTAATAGTGTAAGCAATTCATCCTGTGCCATAATTTCAGAATAACATAAAAAAAGTGCTTATAGCTTATGCATAGAAGAAAAATATTGAATTATTACTCGTGGTTATCTATAAAAATAACAGAGAAAACCACGAAAAATAACATGTTGCGATAAAGTATGTTTTATTAATGTTTCTCAGTATAAAAACATTGTATTCCATTTTCTTCAAAAAAAATGATATAAGCTTTCAATATTTGCCTGGAAAAATCAGAATAAATTTCAGAATCATTTTCTGGACGAGCATTCAATATTATGAGTTTTTTCACATTTTTCATTTTCTGAAGATATATATTACAGCTATCTTCATCAACAAGATTTTCATCCAATTCAGAAATCAAAACAGAACGTTCCAGGTTTTCATCTTCATCAAATAAATTCCTGGGAATAGTGTAATCCTGAAGAAAAGTGTCTGTAACTATTTTCTTTACTTCAAGATTGGTAATATCTGTATTTGCCAAAGCAAAATCTTTCTGATAAATCCAGGTATTTGGCATAGATTCCTCCTAGAAAAACAAATAAACCGGCATATTTAATTGGCAGGCAAAATCAAAGGCTTCTTTCAAGGAATTATAACCTTCTATATCCCAGCTTTGGATAAAAAGAGTATTCTTGCTTTTTAATATTTCATTAGCCTCTGAAACTGATTTTGCAGGAATATTTGTTTCTTCATCATAATCCATATAGGGAATATGAATATCAGCTGCTACTTGATATAGTATTTTTTGAAGCAATGAATCTCTTTGATCTTTTGTAATTCTCCATTCCTTTACATTTTTAGAACTGGAATTTCCAAAATCAACTTCACTTAATCCTATTTTGTTTAACGGAACTGCAATTGTATAAAATTCTTCCATATTTTTCCTCCTAGAACATTTCATCAAGTCTTTGAATACGGAAATGTGTAACTCTATTATATTCGGACTGCTTTCTGCCATATTGTTTACCATGTTCATTTATGCCATTTCTTGCTGGTTTTCCAGAAATATCAAGAAATCTGTTTTTGTCTGTAGCTGGTAATGATGTATCAATTAATCTGCAATAAGCACCTTTGATATCAATTATAATTTCTCTATGATTAGTATCGTCAATAAGAGAAAATTTTCTGCCATCTTTGCTAAAAACTCTTTTAGCGTTAGGTGTAAACTGCTCTGCAAAACGATTGATGTTGACTGATTCCCAATTCTTTTTATATTGAGCTGTTTCGTTGTTAGCTTTTTCGATTATTTTCTGTAGAGTAGAATCATAAGATGCTCTTGTTTCCTGCAGCATATGCTGTACACGGAATTCATGTTTAACATCTGACATTCTAGGCCACCTCTTTGTTTTTTGAAAAACTTATTTCTCTGCGAGGCTTGAAAACATCATGAGCAATATTATAAGAATCCAAAATGTATTCAAGTTCATCAGAAAGAGAACCATAAATGTATACAAATGACGGATGAACAATAAGAAGTTTCATTTCCATAAAAAACAAATCTTCTTCTGTACAATTTTTAGTACAACCAAGAGATCCAACTAAAAATGGAATATTTTTCGGATAACTTAATAATGCAGGAAATGTTAAAGTGGAACCAACCCTTAAATTTCCAATAAGTTTGACACCATGTAAGGCAAGATAAATTGCAGCCATCTGGTTCAAACAGATATTGAACTTTTGAATTTCTGTGCGCCATTCGAGACGAGGACTAAGATCAAAAACAATGCATGCTAAATAAGATTTCCATTCTTCCAAATCCTGATCTAAATGCTCAATTCTGGGATAAACTTCCTTATCGATCTGACAGGTACAAAGAGCTGTTTTATTCCTGTTTTTGCATTCACCTCGACGATTGTAAGGAAGTATCTCTTCAGGGATTTCATCTGTAAACATATCTTCTCTAAAAATAGGGTAGCCATATTCAGAGAAACAGATACCATTTTGCTTTAAGTAAACATAAAGCTTGTTATAAGTCTGGAATAAATTCATACCAGCCTCCTTTTAAATATTTCAAGAAAAGAACTAAAAAAGTTTTTCTTGAGTCAATGAAAAGAAGGTGATACAATCAACATAATGATAAATGACGTGAACAATTATTTATCAAGGTATTTTGTACCACTTAAAGCTCGTGTTATGTTACTGGTAATAACATAACAACGAGCTTTTCTTTTCATTAGTATAGTAGCATATTTAATTGATAATTTAAAGTGTAAATTACACTTATTTTCTTAATAAATATTGACTTTTTATATTTTTAACCTTATTATTACTTTATAAGTTGATTGTCAACGAATGCTGACGCCGTAAACAGGCGTTTTTTTTATTTTAAAGTCTTCTGTCTGTCTGATGATAAGGGGGGGTATAATGAGTAAATCGAATTTAGCCGCAAATGTTCGCAGATATATGAAGTTATCTGAAGCGACTAATACAATTGAAAAACTTGCAGAAAAAGCTGAAATCTCAAAATCCACTATATCAAACATTTTAAATGAAAGGGGAGAACCAACACTTTCCATTCTTGAATCGCTTGCGGATGCACTTAATGTAACTTCTGAAAAATTACTTGCTGCAAAGCCTGTATTAAAATCGCTTCGTTACAGAACAAATAAATCTATGAGCGCAAGAGAAAAGGCAGCATCTGAAAGCCTGATTTATTCTGCTGCAGACTGGATGAATGATTATTCAGATTTTCTTAAAACTCATGAGCGAAATAAAAAATATAATAGGATTTTTCAAATTTCTGATAGAAATCCTGTCATTCTTGCAAAAGAAGCAAGGAAAGTGTGGGGTATCGATGATTCTTCTCCAATATTCAACATCGAAGATTATATATATGATTCAGGGATTATAATCCTTGGAATTCCGTTTGGATTCAGACAGACTTTTGGAGTTTCTATTGGTGCAGAAGATGACGGACCTGCAATCTTAGTAAATACTGACAGTTCAGTAAGTGCAGAACGTCAGGTATTTACTATGGCACACGAACTTGGACATATTTTGATGCACTGTGATAATTTTACAAAAGATATTGATAAAGACAGTGATATCGACAAACAGGAAGAAAGAGAAGCGGATATTTTTGCATCAAATTTATTGATGCCAGAGAATGCTTTTATTGAATATCTAAGGAGAACAATAGATTTAGGTCTAGTAGAAAGTACACTTAAAATAAAAAGGTACTTTGGATTAAGTTATGAAGCTGTACTATACAGACTCTGTGATATTACAAAATTAAATTATTCTGAAACACTAAAAAAATTCAGATACTTCTATAAAGAAAAATATAAACATGATTTTGCAGATCATTATGAACCACAATCTCTTGGAGAACTCGAATTTACAAACAGTAGCGCAAAACAAATAGTTTTTACGGCTGTGAGAAATAATGAAATAGATATAGAAAGATCTGGACTTTTACTGGGGATACCTGAAAATTTAATTGGTGAAGAATACAAACTTTGGCTGAAGAATAAAGAAGATGTGTTTGCTAATTTAAGTATATAAAATAAAGATTGGTCAAAAAAAACATAAAGTACACATGAAATTCTGTCTACCATATTGTTTGCTTAAAATTAACCGAAG
>CAVJCY010000045.1:0-21863 GCA_963648145.1 bacterium
CTCTAAAAATTGCAATTTTTAGAGGTATCTTTGAAAACGCGATGTTTTAATTCGTGCTATATCAACGAATTAAAACTCGCCAGTATCTCTAAAAAAGCATCGAAAATGATTTTTTAGAGATACCCTTTTATGTAAGATTCAAATCCTTTTTCATTAATTTCCTGAACTAACGAACCGTCCCCAGTGTGAACAATATGTCCTTTTACAAGAACATGAGTGTGGTCAACTTTAAGACTTTCAAGGATTTTTGCATTGTGAGTGATTATTAAAAGTGAACCGCCGACGTTTTTCTGATATTCCAGAATACCTTTAGAAACAACGTGAACGGCATCAACATCAAGACCGGAATCTGTTTCGTCAAGAATTGCAAATGATGGTTTTAACATCAAAAGCTGCAGAATTTCAGACTTTTTTCGTTCTCCGCCGGAAAATCCAACATTTAAGTCACGTTTTGCATAATCAGGATTCATATTTAAAAGTTCCATACAGGCTTTTAATTCTTTCTGGAACTGAAAAAGTTTTACTCTTTCGCCGGTTCTCTGTTGAAGTGCAGAGCGTATAAAGGCTTCAAGCGAAATGCCTGGAACTTCAAGCGGCGACTGAAACGACATGAACATTCCCATTCTTGCACGTTTATCTGCCGGTTCTTCTGTTATATCAGTTCCGTTAAAAATGATTTTTCCATTTGTAATAATATAGGACGGATTTCCCATCAAAGTATTGCCTAGCGAAGATTTTCCCGCTCCGTTCGGACCCATTAAAACGTGTGTTTCTCCGTCATTAATTTTTATATTAAGGTCATTAAGAATTACCTTTCCGTCTTCAAGACCAGCACTTAAATTTTGTACATCTAACATACGCTAAATATACTAAAAATGCTCAATTAAGTCATTAAAAATTTAGGAGGGGAAAGTCTTCCCCTGCGGCCGCACTGCGTTGCGTCCTACCCTTTCTGCGGGCCTCAGAAGCCGGCCCGCAACGCCCGCTTTATCTTGGGAACCTCTAAAAATTGCAATTTTTAGAGGTAACTCTTCTGAAAATAAAAATGTCACGACTTTGCGTAAGCGATTGTAAGTGCGCCGTAAGGCGAAGTTTTGCAAAACGAAGCACCATTGTTCTGGTGCGGAGTGCAAAAGTTTGGAGGCGAATGCCGGAACACTGAAAAGCGCGACCCGGAACGTAGTGGAGGGATACGCCCTAAAAAAAATACTGAATTCCGTAAGTAAAAAAAAACTGCTATAATTGCGGAATGAATCACAAACAGTTTGTTTTTTTTGATTGCGAATGTGCCAATACTTTTGACGGAATTGGAAAAATCTGTTCGCTAGGTTATGTAATTACAGACGATGAATTGAATATTATTGAAAGTCAGGATGTTGTAATAAATCCTGAATGTGAGTTTGACTGGTATCTTTTTAGCGGAAAAGGCGGCTGCAAACTGGCATATTCAAAAGATTATTTCAGGGTAAAACCAAATTTTGCTGCATATTACAAAGAAATTAAAAAACTTTTTACGACCGGTAACCGTCTGATTGCAGGTTTTGCTGCAGGCAATGACGTTGGTTTTGTAAATTCTGCATGTCAGCGTTATAACGAAAATTACATAAATATCCGGGCCTTTGATTTTATGCCAGTCTTAGAACAGCATTACGGTCAGCACAAAAAACTTTCTGAATGGGCAGAATTTTTTGGAGTAAACGTTGCAAAATATCAAAGTCATAAATCTGTGGACGATGCAATTATGACAATGCTTTGCATGAAAAAATTTTGTATTGAACAGAAAATCACGCCGGAACAACTGATGAATTCTCATAAAGATCTTTTTGTAAGCAGTGAAGAAATGCTTATTCAGGCGGAAGAACGTGCTTACCGTAAAGAAATAACAGAAAAAATAAAACGGCTTTATGATAAAAAGAATCCAAAACCTCATCATAAATCTTTGCTTGATAAACATTTTGAATTTGACGGGAAGCTTTTAAAAAATGTTGACGTTGCATTTGAACTCATAAAAAATATTTATGATTGCGGAGGAATTGTTCACGAACACTGTATGCCAGGCGGAATTCTTGTTTGTAATTCTACAGAAGACAAAGAAATTTCCGATGGAATAAAAGAAAAAGCGCAAAAACGAAGCCTTGAAATTATTTCTTACGGGGAATTACTGAAAAAAATGTAAAAATTTCCGTATTTGTGAGTTCTGGCACAAAAGTCACAAAATTGTGTCTTAATTGCTAAATGTAGTCTTTTGCAATAAAATACTTAGTCACATTATAAGAGTAGCTGACTGCTGACTTTCCGTTTTGGAAATGCTCGCCCGGAAAATCGGGGAAATTGCAGTATTCAGTTCAGGTGGTTATATGATTACATTAAAATTTGGCGGAACTTCAATGGCTAATGCCCGCCGCATTCTGGCTTCTTCGGAAATTATTATTAATCGTGCAAAAGAAGATCGTATCAGTGTTATTGTCAGTGCTGTGGCAGGTGTTTCTAACAGTTTGCAGTCCGCAATTGATGCAACAACCACCGGAATTTCCGGCGTTAATTATGTCCGGGATTTACGAAATACTCATAATGAAATTTGTCTTGAACTTCAGTCTAAACTGCCGGGGTTTGATGCAGAAAAAACAATGTCAAGAATTGAACCTAACTTTGTTGAACTTGAAAAACTTCTTGCCGGCTGTGTAAGTTTTGGCGAATGTCCTGATACCGTTCATTGCCGCATTATGGGAATGGGTGAATTACTTTCCGCTCCGATTATGGAAGCGGTTCTTCTTGCAAAAAAACAGAGCGTACTTTTCCTTGATTCAAGAAAATTTGTATTTACAACAGGAAATCAAAAAGAAGGAGAGGCCGATTATGCACTTTGTAACGAAGCCTGTGCACCTTTTCGCGATGGCACTAGTCCTGCTCAGACAAGAATTCTTTTGTTTCCTGGTTTTATTTGTACTTGGCACGGCAGTTCTTCTGCAAAGCCTGTTATGGGGCTTCTTGGAAGAAATGGTTCAGATTTTTCTGCCGCAATTATAGGAGCCTCATTAAGAGCCAGGAGAGTTGAATTCTGGACTGATGTTGACGGTGTTTACACTGCTGACCCTAGAGTTGTAAAAGATGCAATCCTTGTTGACGATATGTCTTATGAAGAAGCAATGGAACTTTCATTCTTTGGTTCTAAAGTTTTGCATCCAAAAACTATTGCTCCGTTGCAGGCAAAAGGCATTGAAGCCTGGAGTTTGAATTCTCATAATCCTTCCGCACGTGGTACAAGAATTGGAAAAGGTCCTTTTGAAAGCCGTTCAAAATCTTCTATCTGCGGAATTTCTTCCCTTAAACACGTTGCCGTTATTTCTGTTGGCGGTTCTTTGATGCGCGGTCGTACAGGCATGGCTTCCAAGATTTTTTCTGCTGTTTCTTCATCAGGAACTTCAATTCTGCTGATTACTCAGTCTTCTTCTGAATATACAATTTCTTTTTGCGTAAAAGATGAAGAATCTGCAAAAGTAAAAGACGCCCTTGCTGCAAAATTTGGACTTGAAATCCGTGAAAAATTAATTGATGAAATTGAAGTTAAAAATGATTGCGCGATAGTTTCTGTTGTTGGCGACGGAATGATTGCTAACCGCGGAGTTGCTTCAAAATTTATGAATGCGCTTTCGTCACAGGATATTAATATTCTTGCAATAGCTCAGGGCAGTTCTGAACGTTGTATTTCTGCCGTTATTTCCGGTGAATTTGCTGATACTGCCGTAAAAGCTGTTCATCAGTTTTTCTTCCATACTGCACAGACAATCGAAGTTTTTGCATTCGGAGCGGGAACAATCGGTGGTACGATGATAGATCAGATTTATCAGCAGCACGATAAACTTCTAGCAGAAAATGTTGATATAAAAGTACTTGCAATTACAACAATTGACGGAATGATTTTGAATGAGGATGGAATAGACCTTTCTTCATGGCGTGAACAGATGAAAAAGCCTGATTATCCGTTTGGACCGCAGAATGTTGATGACATCATAAAATTTGTAAAGGAAAAGAAACCTCTGAATCCAGTTTTTGTTGATTGTACAGCTTCTTATGATTTGCCGGAACGCTATCTTGATATTATTAATGCCGGAATGAGTATTGCAACTCCAAATAAACGGGCAAATTCAATGGACATTAATTTTTACCACGAATTACGCCGTACCGCAAATAAAATGCACAGACGTTTTCTTTATGAAACAAACGTTGGTGCAGGGCTTCCAATTATTGATACTTTGCAAAATCTTTTTAAATCTGGCGATAAACTTACAAGTTTTAACGGAATTATGTCAGGTTCGCTTTCTTACATTTTTGGAAAACTTGACGAAGGCGTAAAATTCAGTCAGGCAGTAAAAGAAGCAAAGGAACTGCGTTTTACAGAACCAGATCCTCGTGATGATCTTGAAGGTAAAGATGTTGCCCGCAAAGCACTTATTATTGCTCGTGAATCTGGATTGAACATTGAACTTTCTGATATTGAAATGATTCCGGTTTTCCCGGCAAGTTTTGATGCAAGTGGCACTGTTGAAGAATTTATGGCAAAACTTCCGCAGGTTGATGACTATTTTGCAAAGAAAATGGCAGAACTTAAAAAACAGAATAAAGTTCTGCGTATGGCAGGAAGCATTAAAAACGGCAAAGTTTCTGTTGGAATGCTGGAAGTTGGCACTGATGATCCTTTGTACGGTGTTCGGGGCGGTGAAAATGCGTTTGTATTTTACACGGAACGCTATCAGCCAATCCCTTTGACTGTGCGCGGTTATGGTGCAGGTGCGGGCGTTACAGCTGCCGGTGTATTCGGTGATATTTTGCGTACCGTAAGTTTTAATCCTGAAAGATAGAATAGGGAACCTCTAAAAATTGCAATTTTTAGAGATAGCCAATAATTTAGGAGATTTTTATGGATAGATTTGTTTTAAGTGTTCTTGTAGAAAATCATGCCGGCGTTTTAAGTCGTGTTTCCGGTTTATTCAGTCGCCGTGGTTATAATATTGATTCTTTGACTGTTTGCGAAACAAGTAATCCGGGGCAGTCACGAATGACAATAGTTGTGCGCGGTGATGAATACATTTTGGAGCAGATTCAAAAGCAGCTTGCAAAACTTGTTGAAGTTATTTCCATCAGAAAATGCGAAAAATCTTCTTCAACGCAGCGCGAAATGGCTTTGATAAAGGTAAAGGCAGAAGGAACTTCGCGGGCAATAATTATTGAAACCTGTGAAATTTTCCGTGCTCACATTGTTGACGTTGGTGTTGATTCTGTAATTGTAGAAGCAACCGGAAGTGAAGAAAAAATCGAAAGTCTTATAAAACTTCTTGAACCATACGGAATTCTTGAGTATGTAAAAACTGGACTTACCGCTTTGGATCGCGGAAGTAAAATTATGTAAAGGGTATCTCTTAAAAATCATTTTCGATGCTTTTTAAAGAAACTTAAAGTTTTTTCCAAACAGCATCTTCTACTGCAGACGCTGTTTGCGAAAGGCTGATTTTATTTCCAATACGAAAAATCTTAAGGCACAGAGGAAAATCACTTTCTTTTGTGCTTTTTTTTTGATTTTCAAAGTCCGAGTCACTTTCAGAAAATTCAGAAACATCAGAAAAACGGCTTTCAACCGTGACTAACGGCAATTCTGATTCATATTTTTGATTTTCTGTAAAAATATAAACCGGACTGAAAAATTCTGATTTTTGGGCAGAAAATTCTGCTTTTTGAATTTCAATTTTTTTTATAATCTTTGCAGTTTCTTTTGGACTTTTTTGAGCTATTTTGCGCGGAACATTTATTGAAAGCGGTTGTGATGAGTAAAAAATAAAATCTTTATTGAATTTTTCCCTAATTATTTTTTTTTGATAATTTCTTAGTTTTAAAATTTCTGTCGGATGAGGAATAATTATCATCATAAAAACGAGTATAGTTTTTTTATTTTAAAAAATATACCATTCAGTTATGTCAAAAATCCTGAAATTCTTTAATTTATCTGCAGAAGATTCTGAAAACAAAAAGTCTGAGACCGGCAATTTTGAAAGTAACGAAAATGTTTCTTTTGATTCTCAAAAACCTCAGAAAAAAACTTTTTTTGTACTGACAATAATTTTAAGTGCACTTCTTTTTTTTGCACTAGTAGTTTTGATTTCCGTGCTTGCTACAAAATCTAACCGTTCAGCTTTAAAACTTTCTTCTGTGTTGAATGAAGAAAAAACGGAAAATTTGATTTCGCTGGACAGTTTTTCAAAAAAAGCGTTTATAAAAAAAAGCGGTCAGGCCTGTTTTAAATTTTCACAGCGGCAAAAAGAAACTTTTGAAAAAGTTTACAACGAACATTCTTCTGCTGCATTGACTTTGCGCATTCAGCTTTTTGAAGATGATGACAAAATTTTAAGCGGAAACGAATCTTTAAAAATCGGATTTCTTTCAAAAGAAGATTTTAAATCCGCATCAAAACTTTATTCTCAAGATTTTTCAAAATCAGAAAAAATTATAATTCTTGCAGATGAAAAAAGTCTTTTGCGTTTTACTGACAATCAGGGAATTATTGATTTGAGTTTTGCGTTAAAAAAGCCTGTGTCTTATTCTGATTCAGATTACAAAAATGAATGTGTGCCGGAAGGTTTTTTTGTACTTTCTTCGCTCAAATGTAAAATTTTGCAGGCGGCTGTTACTCAAGTGCAGTTAGGTTTTGATTTGACTTCCGAAATTCCTTTTTACAGTTTTGCACCAAACGGTGGCGTTGTTGATTTTAATGCCGAAACTTTTGATTTTTCCGGGGCAGCTTCTGTTTTTGCTTCAAAAAATTCAAAAAACTCTCTTATGCCAGAATATGAAGTCACTTTCTGTGATGACCAGACTTTAAAATCAACTTTGCAAAATCCTGTACGAGTTGCGCTCAGACTTGGCGGTGAACGACTTTCACTTTGCAACGTGCCATCTGCTTCAAAAGTTTTAATTCCTTCTTCTTCGCTAAAAAATCCGTACGCAGAAATGGAAATCAGCCAGAATTCAAAAATGATAAAATCCGTAATTTTAAAAGATTCACAAAAATCAAAAACTTCAGACAGTGAAAATCAGACTGTTATAAGTCCTATAAAAACTGATCCTGGTCTTATTTTGCGCTATAGCGTAAATTCCTGGCGAATTTCCGACTTTGAACTTTTTGAGTGGGACAGATTTCCCGGTATTTTGTTTTTTGATACAAAAAATTATGACGTCCAGGACAAATTTTTTAGGCGAATGGCGTATTTTGTAGAAAAAGCCGGTTACAAAGGCACTTTAGTTTCTGACAGCGAACTTGAAGGTAAGCACGGTTATAACGCGCACGATTACAAGGCAGAATCAATGGCAGAATTTTTTAACAAGGCTGCTGACGAAAATTTTCCGTTAAATAATGAAGAACTCACTCTAAAAGAAATTTTAATTCAAAACGGACTTTTAGAAGTTGACGGAAAATACGTTAAGGCAGTAAAAGGTGCTGTTATTTCAATTTCTCAGGAAACTTTGCCAGGTACGCGTTACAATCTTTTGGCTCACGAAGGCTGGCACACGCTGTTTTTTACGGATCAGGAATTCCGCAATTATGTAAGTGCCGTTTATTACACAATGGATCCTTTTTCTAAAGATTTTCTGATTGAATATTTTAAAAGTCAGCCGTCACTTGGCTATGACACGAATGACGAATATCTTATGCAAAACGAATTTATGGCTTATGTTCTGCAGTCTCCGCTAGAAAAAGTTTCGGAATATTTTGTAAATCACGCAAAATGGAATACCGTTCAAAAATTTACCCCAGAACTTTCCGCTTACGTTATCAACACGAACGGACAGGGCTTTGAAGATGCTGCGAATGCTCTAAATGAATTTGTTTTTGATAAATATGGTGTTGTCTGCGGCAATATTGCTCTTGTAAGACGTTAGTTTTTTATTTTAGGGAGCCTCTAAAAATTGCAATTTTTAGAGGCAACTTTGAAAACGCGATGTTTTAATTCGTTCTATTTCAACGAATTAAAACTCGCAGGCATCTTTAAAAGCATTGAAAATGATTTTTTAGAGATGCCCTTTACTGGCACATGCTTTTTGAAGACAAAAAGCACCGCGCTTTTCGCAGTTACAGCATTCGCTTTCAGCCTTGCACACTCCGCGCCAGAACAATGGCGCTACGTTTTGTGCAAGTCCCGCTTCGCGGCTGCTACAATCGCTTGTGCAGGTGTGGATTTTAAAAATTCTGGTTAAAGGCCTTTATTGCCTCTAAAGTGGAAGGCGGTCCGTGGCCTGGCATTAATACAATTCTGTCGACTTGTGAAAAAATCTTTTGTTCAATATTTGATTTTAAAATAAATTCCGAATAACTTGAATTTGTACTGCCAATAAAACCTGCGCTCAGAACGTCCCCGCTGAACATTACGTTTCCAATGCAAAACACAAGACTGTCAAAAGTGTGACCTGGAATTGACATATAACGGATATTCAATCCTGCGGCCTGAAATTTTCCATCTCCTGTAAGAACCGTTGTCTGCTCTGGGGAAACATTCCAGTCGGCTGCGAAAATTTTTGTAGTATAAATTTTCTGCAAAGTTTTTAATCCATGAACGTGACTTCCATGATTGTGCGTTACAAGAACTGCATCAAGACTTAAATGATTGTCTTCTATCTGAGAAATAATTTCTTCTGTAATCTGACCGGGATCAATTATCAGGGCTTGCGAAGTTTCTTCGTTTACAACAACATAACAGTTTGAAAATCCGCCGGGATTTAAGTGAAAATAGATTTTCATTTTTTCTGTTCTCCGCTAAAACTTTCAGATTTTGTTTTGTCTTTGCCGTCTACAATGGAATTTCCGTAAGTTTTTTGGATTTTTGCAATTTCCGTTTTTTCTGAATCAAAAGTTGCTTCCCTTGTATTGGACATTTTAAACGAAACATTCGTAAATTTAGTTTTTGTAAAATCAGTTTTTTTTAAATTGCAGTTTCTAAAAGAAGTATCTATCAGTTGCGAAAGAATAAATCTGGAATTATAAAGATCAGAATCATCAAAAGAACTTTGAAAAGATTTAATTCCGTTAAAATTATTTTGAATCATATCGCTGGCGGTTAGCAGCGTGTGCGTAAAGGTGCAACCGGAAAAAGAAGTAAAAAGGCTGTTATGTTGAATCATTGTGCAGTCGTTAAGAACTGCAAAATCAAAAATGCACATTTTGGTCGTAGAATTTTTTGAATGGATGTTTTGAAAAGTGCAGTGCGAAAAGTTGCAGCCGTAAAATTTTTTATCAGAAAAATCTGTGTTTTGAAAAATTATGCCACAGGCAACAAGACCAATAATTTTTTCGTGGGTGGCAATGTAATTTAAAATATCTTCCTTTGCTTTGCCAGGGTTTGGAGTGTGGTCAAGGCAGTAATTCTGTGAATTTACAATATTTCCCTGTGAATCAATGGAAGAAAGAGCCTGATTTCTGCAGTAATGTACCATGCACGGATTTAATGTGAACATAATTGAATTATACGCAAAAATTCAAAAAAATGTATTGAAAAATGCTGAATTGGTAATTTTTTCATCTGTATGGACAAAATCGTTCCAGGTATTTGTGTTTGGATCTCTAAAAATTGCAATTTTTAGAGGCAACTTTGAAAACAAGAGTTCAGGATGACAGAAATTGTTAAGTTTGGAATAATGACATAAAAGGAGTAAAACTATGTTGAAATATGGAATTCTTGCAAAAGGAATTGAATTGATGTGTTTTAAGCCTGCACTTGAAGCATTGAAAGAAATATATGCCGATATGGATATGACAGACTACAGGAAAAAAGTTAAAAAGGAATTTAAGGCAATGCTTCTACGCACTCCGGATATTGGGGGCAGTTCGCTTGAGTCGAACCTGTATATTGCTGCTTTTGTGTTTTCGCTATATAAGGCAGCTCCAGACAGAATTACGCCAAAAATTGTAGACAAAATGGTTACAGCGGTTTTTGACTCTCCGTTTATGGTAAAAGCTCACAAGAACAAGAAATGCACTTTATTTACTGATAAGAAACAGAAAAAGAAACTTGTTGAAAGTAAAGCAAGTCAAAACTCAAAGTATGAACTTGACTGGAAGTTTGATTACAAAAAAGGTGTGGATGAATTTTACAACACCTACAGCGAGTGTGGAATTTGTAAGCTTGGCAAGCGTGAAAATTGTTTTGAATTTGTTCCATGCTTATGCAACATGGATGAAAAAAATTATCGTAATGAAGGTGGTCAGCTTCATCGTACGAAAACACTTGCAAAAGGCGATGAATGCTGCGATTTTCATGTGACAAAAATATGAAGTGAAGCAGAATGAAATGGTTAGCTGTTATGGCTATCTCTAGAAAATCATTTTCGATGCTCTTTTAGAGAAAATATTTTGCAAGGAGGTTTCCTTTGTTGCCGTTAACGCGGTGCTTTTGAGGAGAAGTACATTATGAAAAAAATTGTAATAGGAATTTCTTTTGTGATTGCTGCATTTTTGTTTGTTTCTGGTTGTAATCAAAACGGCACTGGTAATTCTGAAAATGAGGATGAACCAACGGGTAGTGTTTCTGAAGTTGACGGAACTTATTCTAGCGACGGACAGACTTTGGTACTTGACCGCGGAAGTATGAAAACTTATGCTTCCACGACTACAAATTCTGCGCGTGCTGCAAAATCTGATTATGGGGAAGGACAGGCTATTTATAATTTTACTGTTGATGAAACTTCAAAAACTATGGAAGTTCAGCTTTCCAAACTTTTCTGGGAAAGTAATCAGACAGCGGTTGATTATGATTCTTACGTTCAAAAAGCAAAATCAGGTACCTTGAGCTTAAAAACAGTTTGAGCGAAATTTTGATAAAAAGTACTGCTTATCAGACAATTTTGACGACTTTGGATTCTATGTCTTCTATGTCTGATAGTGCAAAAAATTACGGAAGTGAAAAAGTTGATCCGCTGATTAAAGAAAAACTTGGAACTTATCTTGAAAATCAGGAAAAAATTCTTTCTGATTATCTTCAGAAAAAATATGATGCAAAAATTCTTTTTGGCTACAGTCTTTCTGAAAAAGATTTGATTCTTGCTCAAAAGTTCCAGGGTGATTTAACTGACGCTTCTGCTGATTTTGCGACAGCAACTGACGCGGAATATCCTGCAAAACTTAATGATTACGAAAATCTTATACCATTTTCCATTAAAATTAATGACATGGAATTTGTTGGAGTTCCGCAAATCAGCGAAAATGGTGAAACTCTGACGGCCAGTCTTTATTCTTATATGGATTTGCAGGATGAAAATGCTCTTGCCTCAAAAGTTGCAGAGTTTATGACTTATCTTTCTGACAAAACTAGCGATGTTACAAAAAATACAGAATTTATGACAGAAGTTTTAAGTGGTTCCACAGATACAATTTCTGCATGGATTGACCAGGTTCTTTTATCTTTGAGTTTTAGTGCAAATTTAACTTTGGATAAAGAAACTCCGAAAGTAACACTGACTGCTTCTGCAGATTTTGAGCCGGCTTTGTGTGGTGGCGTAAAACTTGAAAAAGGCACAGTATTGGAACTTAATTACAACCCGATTCTTTCAAAAACATGGGAAAAGGTTGAGTAGAGTTTGGACTTTGCGTTAGGGCGTGCAGCAGCTGTGAAGGCAATTTCAATTGCTGAAACAGAAGCCCATAAGGGCACAATTTGTGCCCTGAGGACTTTGAGGGTTACCGAACTGCGAAAGGCCCGACCGGAGCTTTGCTCCGGAAACGCCCGTAATATTTTTCTAACCCAGCGCGTGACTTTCCAAAATTGCGATGATAATTCCGCCAATCAAAACCGAACCAATCTGACCGGAAACATTGGCACTAACGGCGTGCATCAAAATAAAATTCTGGTCATCTTCCTTGAGGGCCATTTTCTGAACAACGCGGCTGGCCATTGGGAATGCAGAAAGACCGCAGGCACCCAGCATAGGATTGAGTTTTTTGCGGCGGAAAAGGTTCAGGAATTTTGCAAAAAGCACACCGCAAACAGTGTCGCCCACAAAAGCGACCAGACCCAAAATCATAATCAGGAGAGTTGCCGGCTGTAAGAAATTTTCCGCCCGCATAGTTCCGCCAATACTGATTCCCAAAAGTAAAGTAACAATGTTGGCTAACTCGTTCTGAGCAGATTTAGAAAGTTTGTCGATAACGCCACATTCGCGGATTAAATTTCCGAACATCAAAAATCCCATGAGCGGAGCAGAAACAGGCACCAGAATTCCGCAAATCACGGCAATAAAAATAGGAAAAATTATGACCAGCCATTTTGGAATTTTTTTGTCCGTGCCTTCTACATGCAGCATTCTCTCTTTTTTTGTAGTTAAAAGTTTAATTACAGGCGGCATAATAATCGGAACCAGGGACATATACGAATATGCGACAACCGTAATCGGTCCTAAAAGGCCTGGTGCGAATTTCCGCGAAACAAAAATAGCGGTGGGACCATCAGCTGCACCAATCGTTCCAATGCTCAAAGCGTTTGCCCAGTCAAAACCGAAGCAATAGTGGGCTAGAATCGCCGCAATAAAAATACCAAAGTGAGCGACAATTCCAAAAATCAACATCCATGGCCGTTGCAAAAGCGGACGGAAATCAATCATAGCCCCCACGCCAATAAAAATGAGCAGAGGAAAAAGTTCCGTTAAAATTCCAGCGTTGTACAAAATCTGCAGCGCACCTGATTGTCCGTCGTGATTCCATAAAATTTCTAGTGGCAGGTTGACCAGAATGGCTCCAAATCCGATAGGTAAAAGCAGTGCCGGCTCATAATCCTTCGCAATTGCCAAATAAATCAGCAGTCCGCCAATTGCGTACATCACAAACTGCTGCCAGCTCAGACTGCTTATTCCTTCCATAAAATAAGCACCAAGTGCATTAAAAAAATCCATAAATTCCTCCAATTTCCACATGGAATTTTTTTTATTTTGGGCGGTCGTCGCAACCTTTGGTTGCTCCGTCGGCAGTTCCGCACTTCGGTATCCCTCAAAGTCCGCACCACGCAAATAGCGTGGCTTGCGGGCTTCGGCTTCGTTTGTTGAAACAAACTTCGCCGGTGCTCCATTGCCTGCCGCGTTTCGTACCACAAAAACTTCCAGTCCAAAAAAAAGACCCCTTGTCCACAGAAGCTGGAAAATCCAACTTTTATGAACAAAAGGTCTTGTTTCTTCAAATTAAAAATAATTTAGAAGCCGCAAAACCAGACCTAAAAAAAAGGCCGGCTGTTGATTTTGCGAGGGTAACTACTCCCCTTTTGGTTTTTAATGGGAACCTCTAAAAATTGCAATTTTTAGATATACCCTAATGTAACTTAAGTTTAAGTGCTAAACACCAAATCGTCAAGGGCAGGCAGGTTGCGGTGCAGCAGGTTGCGGAAGAAAAAATATACGGGTTGCTTGACACAGGAAAAATAAAATTTTTACACATCTAGAGATGTCCTTTATAATCTTGCGTCAGGCAATGGAGCAGCTTAGGGCTTTTGTTTCAACAAAAGCCCTAAGAAGACCGCAGGCACGCTATTTGCGTGCCGAGGACTTTGAGGGTTACCGAACTGCGGAACTGCCGCCCCGGAGTGAAGTGGGGGCGAAGCCCGAACGAAACAAAGGGGAACGCCCGAATAATATTTAGTTGTAATCTGGATTTATTTTTTAATGATTTTAATGTCATCCAGGAAAATGCTGTCTTTTAAATCTGCATATTCAAGCGCAAATGCGAGACCTTCAACATTGAACCAGTCAAAAGTTGTGTTGGAGTCTGCATTGTACCATTTTCCACCGTCGAGATTAGACCAGGCACCCGCAATTTTGAATTTGCTCAGTGGAATTTCAAAAAGTTTCCATTCGCCAGGACTGCATTTTTCACTAGGAAAATCGTAAGCGAAACGCCATGGGATATTTTCTTTTGTGTCCGGTTCAATAAATCTAATCTGAAGGGCTTTTGTTTTTGATTCAACTTTGATGTAAAAATGAAGGTAAGTGTTTTCCAAATCAGAAATGGCGGTCAAATCTTTATTATTGAAATTAAACATCAATCCGTCGTAACGGTTAAGGTTTGAAAGTTGATAATAATATTTTCCCTGAGGGCATTCGCCTTTTTTTGATGACAATACTGCTTTTTTATTTGAAGACCAGCTACTTGTTGCAAGATTTTTGCCAATTAAATCATCATACAGAACGACTGGCAAATTTTGAGAGGAATAAGAGTTTGTGCTTTCAGTTCCAGCTCCGGCCGGAATGTTAAAATCAAGGGCTTTTAAAATCTTTGAATCAAGCCCGGTTGGATATTCTGTGCTGTCTTTTTTGAAAAATGAAAAAGAACCGTCATAAGTCCAAATTGTGTATGACAGGTTGAATTCTTGAAAAAGTTTTCCCGCGGTTTCGTACCATGAACAGCGGTCTTCGTAATTTGTATATTTATTGTAAACTCCAAATTCCCCGACCAAAAGCGGAACATTGTTTTTTACAGAAAAATTTGCCGCTTTTTGCAGATTTTCTCGCATTGTCTTTTCAGTTGCTTCTTTTGGATAAGATTGCTGGAAAATCTGTTCAAGGTAACTTCCTTTTGCGGCACCCTGCAATTTTGGCATTTTGGTCTTGTCGTAAGGAAAAGGAATGTCTCGCAAAGCGGCTACTGGTGCGTCAGACCATTCAGCTCCCTGATGACTAAAATAAAATGGATCGTAAAAATGAAAAGTGTAAATCAAATTATCATCAGACAAAGGCTTGAGTTTTAGCATTGCATCCCGCGAGCCCCAGTCAGAACCTGTGACAATGACGGTGTGTTTGGTATCGTATTTTCGTATCAGTGCGAGGATTTGTTTCTGGATTTTTCCCCATTCAAGCTGAGGAAGGCGAGGTTCGTTTAAAATTTCGTAAAGAATGTAATCGCTGCGGTTTTTGTAACGTTCTGCAATTTGCGGCCAGATTTTTTCAAGATGATTTTTTACAGTTTTTGCAGAAGGGTAGGGATTTGAATTAAAGGAATGATTATCAATAATCAGGTGGATTTTTAATTCTTCGGCCCAGTCGCAAACTTTGTCTAGATATGTCCAGACAATTTCTTCAAGTTCGCCGGATTCGTCGTCCATCATCATAAAAAAATGGACTGGCAGGCGCACAACGTCAACGCCAAGTTCTTTTAAATGCTGAAAATCTTCATAAGAATATTTATTCAGATTAGGAATTCCTTTTTGCCAGATTTCAAACCAGCCGGTCATATTAACGCCTTTTGAGAAAGGTGGTTTAATCGCCTTGACTTGAGAAAAAAGACTTGTACTCAGCATAAAAACTGAAAAAATAGAAAAAAAACTCTTTGTCATAAAAACCTCTGTTCATTTTATGGGAACCTCTAAAAATTGCAATTTTTAGAGATGCCCTTATTTTACTTTTGTTTTTTTTAATTTGTATATACCTGAAAAATCGTTTTCGATATTTTTCAGAGAGTATTTCGGATTTTAAGTTGTCGTGAAATTACTGGTGATATTTTTATAGTCTGCAAATTTTTCAACATAGTTGGGTACTACTTTGTAGGTAAAAGTTCTTAGGAAAAAAGCCTTAATGCTTTTTTAATAAAATGTCTTAAAATCAAAGTAAAGGTGTTAAAAAAAACTAATAAACCAAAGGAGTTTTTATGAAAAAGGTATTGAAAAACGTTTTGTTTGCTGGTTTTGCCGGTCTTTTTGCTTTTACAGGCTGTTCAAAACAGGCTTCAGTTTCTGACACAATTAATTTGTGGGCATTTACTGATGAAGTTCCGGGAATGGTTGAAAAATACATTGCTGCTCATCCGGATTTTAAATTCAAGGTAAATACAACAATTATCGCCACAACTGATGGTGCTTATCAGCCGGCATTGGATCAGGCTTTGCAGTCTGGTGGAAAAGATGCTCCTGATATGTACGTTGCAGAATCTGCATTTGTTCTTAAATATACAAAGGGCGATATGCAGGATTACGCTATGCCTTACAAAGACCTTGGAATTGATATTGACAAGGCTTGTAAAGAAGCTGATATTGCAAAATTTACAATGGAAATCGGTTCTAATTCAAAGGGTGAAATTGATGCTTTGGCTTATCAGTCAACTGGTGGTTGTTATATTTATCGTCGTTCTGTTGCTAAGGCAGTTTTTGGTTCTGATGATCCAAAAGTTGTACAGGATGCAATTGGCGGTGGTTCTGGTAACTGGAACAAATATTGGGAAGCTGCTGCAAAATGTGCAGAAAAAGGTTATGCAATCATTTCTGGTGATGGTGACCTCTGGCACGCTGTAGAAAATTCTTCCGACAAAGGCTGGATTGTAAACGGTAAACTTTACATTGACGGTAAACGCGAAGCTTTCCTTGATTATTCTAAAAAACTCAGTGATAACGGATGGTCAAACCAGACTCAGGACTGGCAGGATGCATGGTTTGCTGATATGAAAGGTCTTGGAGAAAAAGAAGTTCTTGGTTTCTTTGGTCCAGCATGGTTGATTAACTATACGATTGCTCCTAACTGCGGTGGTTCAAAACCTGGCGAAGGTACTTACGGTGACTGGGGTGTTTGTAACTCGCCTGTAGGATTCTTCTGGGGTGGTTCTTACATTCTTGCAAACAAAAATATGGCAAAAGACAAAGTTTCTGCTGTAAGAGATTTGATTGAATGGATTACACTTGATACTTCTACTGACGGTCTCCTTTATAAATGGGCAAACGGAACTTTGAACGGAGAAGGCGGAACTAAGGATACTGTTTCTTCAGGAACTGTAATGGCAAAATCTAACGGAAATCTTGACTTCCTTGCCGGACAGAATATGTTTGAATATTTCGTTCCTGCAAACCAATATGCTCGTGGTGATAACATGACTCAGTATGATGAAACAATCAATCAGTACTGGCGAGATCAGGTTAGACAGTATGCAAATGGAAACAAGAGCCGTGACGCTGCAATCAAAGACTTTAGACAGGCTGTTGCAGATAACCTTGGTATTGAGTAATAGAGTTAGAACAATGTTAAGGGAATCTCTAAAAATTGCAATTTTTAGAGGTAACTCTTAATAAATGAAAGGCAGTCCTGAATTGGAGTGTAAACTTTAATGTATGCTTCAAAACCGGCTGCCTTTTATTTTGTTTGTTTTGTTTTTGTTGTTTAGCCGGATTTTATTTTCCCGGTTATTTTAATGAGCGCGAGGACTTCTATTATGAAAAATAAATCTATAAGTTATGCAAAGTACGGTTACATTTTCAGTATTCCTTTTTTTGTAGCCTGGCTGATTTTTTCACTATATCCAACTTTATATACAATAATCATTGGATTCACAGATTTGCAGGGAGTTAGCAAAACTTCCTGGCATTTTTTAGACGATATTTTTGCAAATTACAGGATAATTCTGACTTCTCCAACATTCAGAACTGCCTTTAAAAATACATTTTTAATCTGGGTTTGTAATTTTATTCCCCAGATTGTATTGGCTTTATTTTTAGCTTCTATTTTTACAAACCGCAGAATGAAACTTCACGGAGCAGGGGCTTATAAAGTTCTGTTTTATATGCCAAACATAATTACCGCTTCAACTGTAGCAATTTTGTTTGCCGCTTTATTTGGGCATCCTATGGGACCTGTTAATGATTTATTAACACGATTCCATATTATAGAAAAACCTTTTAATTTTTTAGTGAGTAAAACTGCCGCCCGAATTATTGTAATTTTCATCCAAACATGGATGTGGTACGGTTACACTATGATTATTATGATTTCCGGAATTTTGGGAATCAGCCCTGAAATTTTTGAAGCTGCTGATATTGACGGTGCAAGTAACTGGCAGGTTTTTTGGAAAATCACAATTCCAAGCATAAAAACAATCCTTTTGTTTACATTAATTACTTCTATGATTGGCGGTCTAACAATGTTTGATATTCCTCAGTTGTTCATTAACAACGGAGGTCCTGATAATGCAACGCTGACAACAAGTGTGTTTATTTACGCCCAGGCATTTAAAGGTGGATATATGTATAACAGAGCGTCTGCGGCAAGTATGATTATGTTCATTATCATACTTGCACTTTCAGGAATTCTGTTCTTTGTTTTGAGAGATAAAGATGTCGCTGAACAGAAAAAAATGTTGAGAATTCAAAAAAAAGAAGAAAAGCTAGCATTAAATAAAGGAGGCAAAAAATGATTAACAATAAGCATACAATCGTTGAAAAGATTATACTTCAGGCACTTTGTATTTTTCTTGCACTTTTGAGTTTGTTTCCCTTTATTATTATGATTGTGAATTCAACACGTTCTACATATCAGATTCAGCAGCATGCGGTTTCGCTAGTGCCGTCAACTCATCTTTTTAATAACTTTAAGATTTTGACGGGAAAAAGTTTTAATCCTTTTACCGGATTTCTAAATTCTTTTGTAATTTCTACAGGTGTTACAATTCTTTCGTTATATTTTTCAACTTTGACGGCTTATGCACTTGTAATTTATCAGTGGAAGTTACGAAAGGCGTTTTTCAGCTTTATCATGGCAATTATGATGATTCCGGCACAGATTACAATCATCGGTTTTTATAAGATGGTTTATAAAATTCATATGACGAATAATCTTCTTATGCTGATTTTGCCAGCGATTGCTTCACCGTCAATGGTATTTTTTATGCGTCAATATATGATTCCGCTTTTGTCTCCATCGCTGGTTGAATCTGCGCGTATTGACGGTTCAAGTGAATTCAGGACTTTTAATCAGATTGTTTTGCCAATTATGAAGCCAGCACTTGCAACTCAGGCAATCTTCGTTTTTGTTAGCAGTTGGAATAATTTGTTTACGCCTCTTATTTTGCTCACAAAACAAAATAAATATACGTTACCAATCATGGTTTCTTTATTAAAAGGTGATATTTATAAAACTGAATATGGTGCAGTTTATCTTGGGCTTGCGTTAACGGCTCTGCCTTTGATTGTTGTCTATCTTTTCTTGTCAAAATATATTATTGCGGGAGTTGCAATGGGTTCCGTGAAAGAATAGAACTGTTCCATAAAATTTTAGTAAAAGAAGCACAAATAGACATAGAAAAACATGCTTTTAGCCTTAAACTTTATACTGTCGAATGAAAGGCATCTCTAAAAATTGCAATTTTTAGAGGTTCCCATAAAACTGGTGGTTATTTTATGGACAATCAGGGATTTATCAGAAGTTCAGAGCTGACTGGCAGTCAAAAAGTGGCAATTTTGCTTGCAGAAATCGGGCCATTCAGAAATGAACGTTACAAGGATTTGTTTAAGGCTTTAAAGCTTTCGAATTCAGAAATGAAAAAAATCAGGCTTGCAATGGAATCTTTGCAGCCTTACTTAAAAACGGAGCCTAAAGACATTCGTGAAATTTATCGTGAACAGAATGTTTTAAAAGCACTTCTAGATTTTTGTGAGGCAAGGGGAATGTTCAAGCCTAATAAGCATTTTGAGACTGAAAAATCATCTGAAGAAAAATCAAAAAATGACAAAACCAGTTTTGGAAAAATAATTTCAGATAATCCAGAAGCTGTCGCAAGAATTATTGGCAACTGGCTGGATAAATAGTCTTGAGGTGTGAAATGAAAAAAAATCTAAAAAAATCGCTTTTCGGTTTTGCAGTCTTTGCATTAAGCAGTTTTGCAGCCTGTGCTTTTGATCTTAATAGTTATGATTTTTCTGTTGAAGTAAATGTTCACAATACAGAAAGTTCAGTTGTAACAGAGCCACAAAAAATGAATACAGAATTAAATGCTATAGCTTTTACAAAATTGATGGGACACGGCATTAATCTTGGTAACACTCTTGAAGCATATAGAGGCTGGAACGGAAGTACAACAAGGTCTCCAACGGCGTATGAAACTCTCTGGGGACAGCCGGTAACAACTCAGGAAATAATGAATGCTTACAAAGAGGCCGGTTTTGACTGCGTGAGAATTCCAGTTGCATGGACAAATATGATGAACTACGAAAAAGGTGATTATGAAATTGCTGATGCGTGGCTTAATCGTGTTGAAGAAGTTGTAAATTATGCTTTAACTGCTGGACTTTATGTAATCATAAATGATCACTGGGACGGTCAGTGGTGGGGAATGTTCGGTTCTACAGACGAAAATCACAGAAAAAATGCAATTTTAATTTACAAATCAATCTGGACTCAGGTTGCAAACCGTTTTAAGAATTATGACGAAAGATTGATTTTTGAAGGCGCAAATGAAGAATTGGGAAGCCGCCTTACTGATGACACTGTTTTTTCTAACAAAAAGAAAGGTAATTTAAACGAAGTTCAGTGCTATGCTGTTATGAATAAAATCAATCAGTGTTTTGTAGATTTGGTAAGAAATACCGGAGCAAATAATGCTTATCGATTCCTTCTGATTCCAGGCTACAACACAGATATTAATAAAACTACGAGTATAAAATTCAAAATGCCTACAGACACCGTTGACGGCAGACTGATGGTTTCTGTACATTATTATAATCCTTCGCCATTCTGCATTCTTGATGAAGATGCTTCATGGGGTAAGTGCAAGAACGAATGGGGTACAGATATGGAAATTTCTACAATGAAAATGACACTAAAACGAATGTCATCATTTATAACGGAAGGATACGGCGTAATTATCGGTGAATACGGCGTTGCTCAGAAAAAAGTAAAAGGCAAATATTCCATGAAAGACGGAACAGTCCTCTGGATGCAGAAAGTTGTAGAAAATTGCGACGAATTAGGCTTTGTTCCAGTTCTTTGGGATTGTAATACATTCTTTAAAAAGACCGGAAAACTTGGTTTCCAGGACGAAGAAATGGCTGCAATTTACAAAAAATAACGTTCTTTTAAGGATGTCTTTAAAAATCCCCCAAAAATTCAAAATTTGCTAAAGGGAACCTCTAAAATAGACAATATGAAACAGCAGAAGGGATTTTTTGACGAAAGAGACAGATTGAAACGACTCACAGAAATTGGAAATTCACTTGAAAAATTGAATGTGGTATTGATTGGGGAAATATTCAGAGTCCCTTTGGACATATTTTTTAGGTTACTTCCGTCTTTCGTCTGTCTTACTTTACTAAAAGGCTGAATTCTGCTAAAGTTTTAGCACTTTTAGGATATAAGGAGCTTTAAGAAAATGGGTAAATTAGTTATTGAAGCTAAAACTCGAACAGTAACAGGTAAAACTGCTGCTAAAAATCTTCGCAAAGTAGGTCGTATCCCAGCTGTAGTTTACAATTCAAAAGGTGAAGCTACAGCTATCGACGTTGACGAAGTTGAATTTAACAAGGTTTGGAGAAACATCACTCCATCTACATCAATCGTACTTAAGGTTGACGGAAAAGAATCTGTAGCTTTAATTAAAGACGCTGAATACAACATCAGAACTGACAAAGTTCTTCATGCTGATTTCTTTGTACCAAATGCTGATGAAAAATTAATTTACAATATTAAGATTCATTACACAGGAACTCCTGCCGGTCAGTTGAAAGGTGGTTTCAAAAAAGAACGCAATAATGTTGTAAAAGTAAAGGCTTTTATTGCAGACTTACCAGAAACAATCACTGCTGATATTTCTAAAATCGGAATTAGTGAATGTCTGCGTGTAAAAGATCTTGACCTTGGAAAAAAAGTTGAAATTCTTACAGATTTAGAACTTCCATTAGTAACTGTTTCTCCAGCTCGCTAATAGTTTTTTTTCTGATTTATGAAAGGCTGTCATTTTTTTTAAGTGGCAGCCTTTTTTTTTAAGGAAAATAGTAGGGTATCTCTAAAAAATCATTTACAATGCTTTTTTTTAGAGAAGCGTGCGATGTTTTAATTCGTTGATATAGCACGAATTAAAACATCGCGTTTTCAGAGTT
>CAVJCY010000046.1:0-20970 GCA_963648145.1 bacterium
AATTCACTAAGAAAAAATTATTTTTCTTAGTGAAAAATTAAAAAACTGTTGACAGATTTGACACTTGCCTTTAACAGAGAATTTGCAACCTTGAGAGAATCTATGGCAAATATTGAATTTTTATTCAAAAGGGTCTTAGAAAGCAAGCAATTTCTTAATGACGAAGAAACTGCTCAACTACTACATTGCTCTATTCAAGAAATCCCTGCTGCAATTCCAAAGTACAGAGGTTCAAGAGTTGGTTACTTGTATAGAAAAGATGAAATCCACTACTAAAACAGACTTGGAGTGTTCCTTTCAACATCTGTGGATAGTATTTTTTTGTTTTGATTTTTTGTTCTGTTCCTGCAGGGAATTTCTTTCCCAAAAAACATTGTCTTTATAACCTTGAATAGTTTTGTCATTTTCAGCAAGGCGCAGTCTTTTAGTGACCCAAAGGCAATATTCTTCGTTTAATTCTATGCCACAAAAGTGACGTTCTAATTTTTTTGCGACAACGCTGGCTGTTCCGCTACCTAAAAATGGATCAAAAACCAGTCCGCCTTTTTTGCACGAAGCAAGAATTAATTTTGCGTAAAGTTTTTCCGGCTTTTGAGTAGGGTGTTCCGTGTTTTCCGGCATAGACCAAAATGGAATGGAAATGTCGTCCCAAAAGTTAGAAGGATAAGTGATTCTAAAATTTCCCTCGCTGCTTTCGTTCCAGTCTTTAGCTTTACCGTCAACTTTGTAAGGAGCCAAAACTTTGCGCTTCATTTTTACAGACTCAACATCAAAATAATAATTGTTCGGATTTTTCACTGCAAACCAAATGTCTTCCATTCCGTTTTTCCAGTTGGATTTTGCCCCGCGCCCCTTTTCACGCTGCCATGTAATTCTATTCATTACAGTAAGATTTTTTTCCAGAGCACGCTGAAGGCTTGAAGTACATTTCCAATCACCACAAAGGTAAAGGCTGCCGTCCGGTTTTAATTTTTTGCAAACTTCACCAAGCCATGAATCAAGATAGTCATCATATTTTTCAGAAGACATCTGATTAAAAGAAAATCCGTTAAAATTTTTTGAAAGATTGTAAGGCGGATCAATAATAATCAAATCCGCAAATTCGTTTGGCAAAAGAGGTAGAACTTTCAGCAAATCGCCATTAATCGTTTTGTCAATAAAATCACCGTTGACCAAATCTTCCGGCCGTGTAATTTCTTTTTTTAGAGATTCAATTTCATCCGGCAAAATCGTGAGTGTCTGGTTTCTTTCCGCGCGACTTTTTTCCTTCATAAAAAAAATATACCGAATATTGTAAAAATCTTCCAGCAAGTTTTTTTATAGGGAACCTCTAAAAATTACAATTTTTAAAGGTTCCCCATTGTTAAACTATTGGTAGACTAGGTTTTCAACTTGAACGGATATTCAAATTTCATTATATTAAATCTGAGATATTTGGCTTGGATTAAGCAAGTATTATTAAAATTTTAGAGGTACTTTAATGACTGTTAATGACATCAAAAATGCCAAAATAAAGGCGTGGGTCGAAGAATGTGTTAAGATGTGTGAACCAGACGAAGTTGTAGTTTGTGATGGTTCTACAGCTGAATATGACCGCTTGATGAAGAAATGTGTAGACGCTGGTCTTGCAACTCCATTGAAGGCAAAAGAAAATTGTTATCTTTTCCGCTCGCTTCCTAGTGATGTAGCACGTGTTGAATCACGAACTTTCATTTCTTCTGTAAAGGAAGAAGATGCTGGTCCTACAAATCATTGGATTGATCCAAATGAATTGAAAGCAACAATGAAAGGACTTTATACAGGTTGTATGCATGGTCGTACAATGTATGTCATTCCTTTCTGCATGGGACCTCTTGGTTCTCCAATTGCAAAATATGGTATTGAACTTACAGATTCAGAATACGTTGTTTTGAATATGGACATTATGACTCGTGCCGGCGAAAAAGTCTGGCAGTATCTTGATGATAATTTTGTACCTTGTCTGCATTCTGTTGGTAAACCACTTAACAACGGCGAAAAAGACAATGGTGTTTGGCCTTGTGCTGACGTAGAACACAAGTACATTTCTCAGTTCCCGGAAGAACATCTTGTATGGTCTTACGGTTCTGGATACGGCGGAAACGCTCTTCTTGGTAAAAAATGTTTTGCATTGCGTATTGCAACTGTAATTGCCCGCGAAGAAGGCTGGCTTGCAGAACATATGTTAATCTTGAAATTAACAAATCCGGAAGGGGAAGTTAAATATGTAACAGGTGCTTTCCCAAGTGCTTGTGGTAAAACTAACCTTGCAATGCTTATTCCTACAATTCCTGGCTGGAAAGTTGAAACTGTAGGTGATGATATTGCCTGGATGAAGTTCGGAAAAGACGGCCGGCTTTATGCTATCAACCCTGAAGCAGGTTTCTTTGGTGTTGCTCCTGGAACTTCTGAATTGTCTAACAAAAATGCTTTGATTTCTGCTTCTAAAAATACAATCTTTACAAACTGTGCTTTGACAGAAGACGGTGATGTATGGTGGGAAGGAATTGGTTATCCTGCAAAAGGTAAACTTGTTGACTGGAAAGGCAATACTAGAGATGCTCTTCCTCAAGATAAGTCTCCTAAAGGTGAAGAATTTGCTCATCCAAATGCACGATTTACTGCTCCTGCAAAACAGTGTCCTTGTATTGCATCTGACTGGGAAAGTCCAGAAGGTGTACCAATTTCTGCTATTTTGTTTGGTGGACGCCGACCTTCTACAGTTCCTCTTGTACATCAGGCTCGTTCTTGGAATCACGGTGTATTCCTTGGTTCTATTGTAGGTTCTGAAATTACTGCAGCGTCTACAATCAATGCCGCCGAAGTTGGAAAGATTCGTCGTGACCCATTTGCTATCATTCCATTCTGTGGATATAACATGGGTGACTACTTCCAGCATTGGATTGATGTTGGTAATAATTCTTGCACAAATGCAGATAAACTTCCTAAGATTTTCTATGTTAACTGGTTCCGTAAGGATGATGACAACAAAGAGCTTCCTGGCGGATTTATGTGGCCTGGTTATGGCGACAACAGCCGTGTTCTTGCATGGATTTTTGACCGCTGTGATGGCAAAGACAACTATGTTGATACACCAATCGGATATATGCCAAAAGAAGGTGCTTTGAATACTGACGGTCTTGCTGACTGTTATAAGAAAACTCTTCCAGAAATCCTTAAAGTTGATATTGAAGGATGGAAGAAAGAAGTTAAAGATGTTCGTGAAAATCATTATCCAAAATTTGGTAAACACTTGCCAAAGGAACTTAATGAAATTCTTGATGATCTTGAATCACGTTTGAACAAAGCATAGTTCTTTTTCTTGACTAGATAAACGCTCTGCGGGAAACTGCGGGGCGTTTTTTTTTGGACTTTTGCGTAAGCGATTGTAACAGCCGCGTTAGCGGGCCACAGCAAAACGTAGCGCCATTGTTCTGGCGCACAGTAGCTGGGGCTGTAGGCGAATGCCGGAACTGTGCAAAGCGCGACCCGAAGCGGAGCAGAGCGCAGCGGAGGGGTACGCCCGAATTTTTTTTTTGATGAATAAAAACTAAATTAATTTTATGAGTTCACAGTTTTTTAGCCCCGTTTCCCAGAATTTGCTGAGCGGGAGTTTTTTTATCTGGCAGATGATGCTGTGATTCATGGCACCGTGTCCTACAATCAGGATGTCTTTGTTATTGTCCAAGTCTTTTTGAATTACGGTGCGCAGAAAATCGCCGGTGCGGGCAAAAAGGTCTGGTAGTGGTTCCACGCCATCGGTGGCGACAAAATTTTCAGGTTCCTTAAAAAGTTTGTAGATTGGCAAATCCGGGCGGTCAAGAATTTGAGGGATACCCTCGAAGTTGCCGAATCCCATTTCTATAAGGCGGTCGTCCGTGATGATTGGAATGTTGCGGCCGGCAAGAACAAGGCTGGCTGTTTCTTTTGCACGACTGAGCGGGGAACAGTAGCAGATGTCAAAATGTACGTTTTTGTATAAAACGGCGGCGTCTTTTGCCATCTGCCGTCCTTCTTCGTTTAAAGGAATGTCTGTTCGTCCCTGCAGTCTGTGGATTTTGTTCCAGTCTGTAATTCCGTGCCGCATTATGTAAAGCATTTTAGTCTTCCAAAGCCTGTTTTAAGTCTGCTATAAGGTCGTTTTTATCTTCAAGTCCACAGGAAATTCTTACAAGACCTGCAGGAACTCCGGCAGCTTTTAACTGTTCTTCGTTCATCTGGCGGTGAGTTGAAGTTGCAGGATTTAAACAGCAGGTTCTGGCATCCGCAACGTGAGTTTCTATCGCGGCAAGTTTAAGTTTCTTCATGAAGATTTCTGCGGCAGGTCTTCCGCCTTTTAATTCAAACGAAACGACTCCACAACCGCCGTTTGGCATATATTTTTTTGCAATTTCGTAATATTTGTCGCCTTTTAATCCCGGATAATTTACGCTGGCAACTTTTGGATGATTTTTAAGGAATTCTGCAACGGCAAGACCATTTTCTACGTGACGAGGCATTCTTACGTGCAATGATTCAAGTCCTAAGTTCAAAAGGAATGCACTTTGAGGGGATTGAACGCATCCGAGATCGCGCATAAGCTGACTTGTGGCTTTTGTAATGAATGCGCCCGCGTTACCGAATTTTGTGGCATAAGTAATTCCGTGGTAACTTTCGTCCGGAGTACAAAGTCCCGGGAATTTTTCAGCGTGAGCCATCCAGTCAAATTTTCCTGAATCTACAATTGCACCGCCAACTGCAGAGCCGTGACCGTCCATATATTTTGTTGTTGAATGTGTAACAATATCTGCGCCCCATTCGATTGGACGGCAGTTTACAGGAGTCGGGAAAGTGTTGTCTACAACAAGCGGAACTCCGTGTGAATGTGCTGCTTTTGCGAATTTTTCAATATCAAGGACTGTGAGTGCCGGATTTGCGATTGTTTCGCCAAAAACTGCACGGGTATTTTCTTTGAAAGCTGCGTTCAGTTCTTCTTCTGAGCAGTCAGGGTCAACAAAAGTTGCATCAATTCCCATTTTTTTCATTGTTACGGAAATCAGATTAAAGGTTCCGCCGTAAATTGAAGAACTTGCGACAATATGAGTACCGGCTTCGCAAATATTAAAAAGTGCAAAAAAGTTTGCAGCCTGGCCGGAAGAAGTGAGCATTGCGGCAGTTCCGCCTTCCAAAGCAGCAATTTTTGCAGCAACAAGGTCATTTGTCGGATTTTGAAGCCGTGAATAAAAATATCCGCTGGCTTCAAGATCAAAAAGTTTGCCCATATCTTCTGAAGTGTCGTATTTAAATGTTGTGGACTGATAAATAGGAATCTGACGAGGTTCTCCGTTTTTTGGAGTATAACCGGCCTGTATGCATTTTGTGTTGATTGAATAATCTGACATAAGAGCTCCTGATGTTTTTATTTTTTTTTCATTTTATTGACAGAGGCTCAATAATTCAACTACTGCGGATTTTTGATTTTTTGAGTATGAATCCATGTTAATTCGTGTTTGTTATAGTTTAAATGTACAATTTCACTGCCTTCAATTTCTGCAAATTGCTGAATTAACGGCCAGTTTATTTGTCCCTGCATTTTTATTGTGCAAATCATATTTTTTACCATACCGGAATCAAGCCACAGTTTTATCCACTCCAAAAGACGTTCCGGGTAGCAGATTACGTCACTAAAAACCCAGTCAACATGACCTGTTTCTTCAGGTTTTAGCGTAAATGCATCGTGTGCCTGAAATTTTACAAGAGGATTATTCATCAAAGAATCAGCGAGCGGGGAACGGTCAACCGCATAAACGGACGCTCCGAGGTTTACAAGAACCCAAGTCCAACCGCCAGGGCATGCTCCGGCTTCAAAACATTTTGAATTTGCGTCTGGCAAGGGAGTTCCGTTCAATAGTTTTGCCATTGTAAGACTTTCCTGGATTTTTAAATAGGCGCGGCTAGGCGGATTTTCGTGATCTTCCACAAATGAAAGCGCACCGGCCGGAAGAAAACTTGAAGTTTTTGCGCTTGCAATCATCGTGTGTTCATCAATAAGAGTGTAAAGGCCTATTGGTGTTGCCGGAATTGTGACCGGGAATTTCCGTTCCTTTAAATTTATGTACGGAAGTTTTTCTTGAATCAGTTGTGCGCGACGAAAACATTTGTATTGATACGGTGCCCAGTTGCGCTGTAATTTTTTTAATTCTGATGCGGCTTCTCCAATTGAATCAAAACTCAAAATAAAAGGCGAAAGCATTGAAGTGCGGGCAAAATAGGGCAGAGAATCAAAATCAGAAGGATTTTCGTAATAAAAAAGGTCGCCGTATTGTTTGCATTTTTGAGTGCACTTAAAACGGTCTTTTAGTTCACTTTGCAAAAAAGAAGTCTGTTCGTTAAATGCTAGAAACGCGATTCCCGGTAACGGTTGAATTTTTGTACTCATAGTTTTGAAAAGGATTAGGGTCTATCAGATAATTTCTGATTCTTCGTTTTCTTCGTCAGAAAGGTGCTTTAAATGATTGATGAATTCTGCAAGTTTATTTGCATCCGGTGAAAACTGAATTTGAAATCCAATGTAAGTTTTAGAATCTGATTCTTTTACCCACTGAGGTTTTATTACAAGATTCAGCGGATTTGTAAAAGGATTTTTTGAAGGCGAAAGTTTTGCTTCATATTCCATTTCAAGATCTGCAACTACAGGAAACTGATAATGAACTTTGCATCCGGTAATGCTGATGTCATCAATAATGCCCGGCAAAGTGCATAACTCAGGCGCAAGAATGTGTCCAATTTCTGGATAGCGGGTATTTTTGCGGTTTTCTATCTTCATAGACTGTAGTATAGCAGATTGTTTTTTATTTTACGATAAGAACTTTTCGTGTTTCGTCAAAGCCGTTACCCGTGATTCGCACAAAATAAAGTCCGCGCGCTGCATTTTTTCCGTTTTTTGTTTTTCCATCCCAAACAAAATTATGAGTTCCCTGTGTCAGATTTCCGCGGTTAAGGTACGAAACAACGTTGCCGTCAATTGTCATTACAATCACGTTTACATTTCCTTCTTTTGGATTTTCAACTTTGATTATTGTTTTGTCTCCTTTTTCTGGATTTACGACGTTGTTTAAAATTGTTACTCCGCCGCGCTGTCCTGTTGTTGATTTTAAGATAAATGACCATAAATCAAGCGAAAAAATGTCGTTTGTATCTGATAATCGCAAAATGTACAAAGGTGAATCGACGCCGGTGTATGTTCCAAAAGATTGACCAGGTTCATAAGTGGTTGGAGCTTCAGTCAATTTTGGAAAATGTCTGATAGTTATGTCATCAAAGCCAAAAAGAAAAGATACCTGCGAACCGGATTTCCACTGTCCAACCTGTTCTTTTGTGAGACTGAATTCTGTATTTTCCGCAATATCATCATTCGGATGAATTACAAAGTCTGAAGGTGCGGCACTGCTTGCCAGGGAAGTGAAAACTGACGGCAACCAGATTCTGAGAGTGTCGTCCATAACATCATTGTAAACATCAGAAAGTGAAGAGCGTGGCGGATTTTCTGCAAAATAGGCCGAAATTTTATAATCATTTTCAAGAATTTCATTACCGATGCTTGTGCTAATATTTATTCCGGAAGTTGCGCTGATTGTTCCCAAAGTTTTTTGATTTGCACTAAAGTCGTGAACGGCCCATTGTTTTGAATAGATGTCAATTTCATCATCAAAACCAAGGTCAGTTTTGTTACTGTAAGCGGTTTCCACAGTAATAGCGTTAATGGCAAAATCTGAAAGCGGATGCGCGGTGTAAAGTTTCATATAATTACCAAGTTTATCTTGAATCAAGGTGATAAATTCTTGAGTTGTGGTAAGACTGTTTGTAGATTTATAGCCGTTTTCGCTGAAATTCGGAAAAAGTTCAGGATTTTCATCATGAGACGGAATAATTACGCGGATGTAGGAATTTATAACGTCCTGCAAACTAATTTCTTTAGTTAAAGTAATTCTAAATGTCGTGTGAAAGTCGTTTGATTTTTCGTCCGCAATTTTAAACGGCACGTTGCGGTCAATCTGAAGTTCTGAATCATCATTAGTTTTGCCTTCATGATTACAAATTTCAAAACAATAAGGAAGATAAGCAAGATATTCTGTTTGAGAAATTTCTCGCTCATTAAATATTAAGGAATTTTTGTGAGCAATATTTTTAGAAATTGTAATGAACATTTCTTTTGAACCTACAGGACCCACGGAAATAAAAAATTCTGGAGCGGTTCGGTCGATTGTTTCAATGTAATCGTCCGGAGATTTTAAAAGATTGCCGGCAAGGTCAGTTATAAAGGACTTTGTGTCATCATAACTGATGTACATTGTGTCATCAACGGCAAGACCGGTTGCAGACGGAATAAGCGTGATGTACGGAATGTCAGAATTTTCAGAAATTGAGTTAGGATTATCATAATCGCCGTAGAAAAAATTTGCCGAAACGCTTGTTTCCAGAGTTTCAAAACTTTCATTTGGTTCTGCACCATTATAATTTTCTTTAAGAACATATTTAAATGCATTCTGCTGATTTATTACAGTACTGGTACGGATGCCACCACTTGTACGGTAATCATCTTGCGCAAAAGGTCGGGAACCGCCAAAAATGTCAGCGGCACGGGCATCTGTGAGCGAAGAATTCTCAATTCTAATCAAATTATTTTTATTTCCAGTCGTATCGTTTGTCCAGCCGATTTTTGAAAACCACTTTGCACCGCTTCCCTTGTCATCAGAAGGATTGTCCAGAATATGAATTTCAACTTTTTCAAGATGACCGTAATTTCCCGTTCCAACCGCTTCTTCAAAGTCCTCGTAATTGCTGTAGCCAGACATTCGGACTTTTGCAAAAACCGGAGCCTGAGTATCCCAAGAACCGTAAGTTTTATAAAAATCAGAATCAGTTGAAGGCTCATTATTCACTGTGATTTCATCACCCTTTGCCAACGGATTGAAAATTTCTTGATTTTCAAGATTTACGGCGCAATCAGTAATAAATTCAGCAGAAAAATCCGGATTTACAGAGCCCCGCGGAAGTTCCGCTTTTTGAATGTAGGAATTCCAGTTTTTATATTCTTTGCCGTCATAAATTTTTATTCCGTCCGTGTAACCGGCAATAGAAAGGCGGACAGAATATGAATCTGTGCGGTAAAGTGCATTTGCATATTTTGAAGGCGTGCCTTCCGTGCCCGTATAAATTATTCCTGATTGTATTGTGGCAAGCCCTGCAAATTCCAGGGCAGAGTTTTTATTTTCCATATTTTTGAGCGCGCCAAATTCATCAGTAAGCTTGATATTTTCACGTTCAACAAAATTGTTTGAATCATCAAAAGCCGGCATATAATTTTCAGAATTTTCAGAATCCCCCGCATTTACCGGTTCTGAGTAGCGGAATTCAATAAAATTGTGAGAATCTTGAGATTTTTGACTTTGCGCACCGATAGAAGAATCGTAAACATTGTGATTTTCCTGACCTGTGCGCACAGAAATGAGCACTGGACCTGCTCCGTCCGTAACGTTTGTAAACGGCGACTTTTCATAATCGCCAGAACCGCCATCAGAACGAGTTTTTTTGCCTTTTAACGGCCTGCCCCAGTCCGCACTTTTTAATTCCGGTGAAATTATAAGGCAAGGCACAGAATTTTTATGATTTCCGTGACTGTCGGTACTCCAACCGTCTTGATTTCCGCTTGATTTACCGGTCGCATCTGTATTCCAAGTGTTTTCAGCTTTTAAATAAAGACCGTAAAGTGACGAACCTTGACTGTCTGTTTCGCCTTCAAGCGCCTGGACAACGTTTGAGTTCACCGGAGAGTTACATTCTGCATCAAAATAAGCACCAGTAAACGGAATTTTATTTTCAAAATCATCTTTATACTGTAATTTTCCTTCATTCAGAAGATTCGTCGGATTTTTTACAGGTTTGTTGAAAACTACAAAAATCGTGTTATCAGAAATTGTATTTGCACGGACAATTAAAAATTCCCCAATTTCCCAGTTTCTAGAATTTTCGTCAATTTCACAATTGTAAGCCGGAATGCGGGATTTTGAACCGTCCGTTGAATCGTCTTCAGAACATCGCACAACGCAGTATTTTATGTCCGAATTGTAGGCAGCGGCGTAGATATTTTCGTTATTTTGAATTTGAGGAACGTCAACGTACCAAATTTTTGATTCAGAAGAATAAAGTTGTATTCCGTTTGCATAAAAATTTGTCGCCTGAATTGCACTGTTTTCTGCGGCAACAACTTGACCACTATAATTTTCCGCAGAAATCGGCCAGACAACAGAAGAATCTGGGAATGCGCTTTCCAGTTTGTAATTTTTCTGATTGTAATCCACATTATCTTCGTCAATGCTGTCAATTGCGTTTCCCAAAAGTACAAAATCATTTTGAGCATTGAGTTTTGTATTTTTTCCAAGAGAAATTCTGCCACTGTAAAGAACGACATTTTTTGCATTAACAAAATTCTTAAAATTGACGGCAGAATTTTCGGTTTTTTTTGCAATCACAAGATTTCCGGTGATTTCTATTTTTGAATTTTCTGAATTTGAATAAAAATTATCGCCGTTTTCATCAGAATTCTCTCCGTACAGATAAACATTGCCTTCAATATTTGACTCAGAATTTTCCGTGAACGATTTTGCAAACAGAATTGCAGGCACATTTTCAGAAAAAGATTTTACAGTCAGATTTTTTGCCGTTACTTTGTCGTTGAAATTTGTAAATTTATTGATATAAAGACCGGCACCGTCGCAAATATTTACCGGTCCATCAAAATTTACAGAATCTTCGACCGTAATTTTTCCGTTTACTGTGATTTCTGATGATTTTAGACTATGATTTTCAGGAATTTCTGTTGTTCCAAGAATGATTTTTTCTGCATTTATATCAGATTGAATTTTCAGTTCTGAAGTTGAATTTTCCGGCAAATAGTCGTAAGTGTTTATAGAATAACAATTTAAATTTTCACCGGAAATTTTAAGCACTTCTGCTGCCTTTTGTGAAATCACAACATTGTACTGGTTTTCAGAATTCGGTGCAAAATTTTGTTCAGCGTCACCGTTAAAAATCAAAATTCCTTGAATTTCTGAAGAACCGTCAGTCACAAACGGAGTGTACTTTCCGTTATCCTTGAAATTTCTGCCGGCAAAAATTTTTGAATTATTGACGAGCGTTGAATTTTCAGAAGTTATAATGTCGCCACTGATAAAAACTTCTGTTTGATTTGTAACTTCACCCAAAATTTGTAAAGTACCCGCGATTTTCAAGGATTTTAAATTTTCTGATTCAGAATTTTTTATGTTGGTATCCTGAATTTTCGTATTTTCGGCATTTATTTCAAAATCACTGGTAAGATTAAGTGGAGATTTTATTGTAACAATGCTTAATTTACCATTTTTACCGAAAGCTCTTTCTGAAACTGTCGATGAAGAATCAGAAATGAAAATTTCGTCCTTTGCTTCAATACTGAGTGACTCTAAATTTTCACAATCAATAGATCCGTTTGCGTCCGGCGAAGTTCTGTCAGTGACCGTAAAATTGCCGTTTTTAATTTTAATTTCCGTATCCGAAGTCAGCAAAACCGGGAAATCAATTTTTAGAGAATCGTTCAGTTCAATTTTTCCGCCAAATTTAATTTTTGGAAGAGCAGAAAGTGCGTCGTTTTCAATTTTGAGCGCGGCGGACGTAATGGAATTTATCGAAATTTCGTCAGAGGCTGTGAGCGTTACGTTGCCTTCAAAAGTTTTTTCGTTCAGATTTATTTTTTTTGCAGTGATTTCAAGATTTTTCGTGAAAATTTCGCCGATAACAGAAAATTCTCCAAAAACCGCCGGAGTTGAAATATCATCAACGGCAAAAATAGAAAGTGTTTCAAACTGATTTTCCAAATTCCCGATGTTTCCACCGATTTTTATGAAATTTTCACTTTCAGATTTCGAAATGGACTGAAGTTTTAAGGTCTGACCGGCATCAGTTTCAATATTTTCAGAAATTTCTATATTTTTTGCTTTCAAATTTGTGATTTTTGATTCATCGCCGCTAATTTTTACAGAATTTGATTTCAAGCTTCCAGAAGTTGAAAGTTCCGTGCCAGCTGCAATTGTCAAAAGTTTGTTTACAGAAATTGCTTGCGTTAAATTTTCTGCAGTGCTTCCTTCACTAAACACCAGATTTTCATACTCTGTACCCCACGGCAGCGTGCTGGAAATTTCTCCGTAATATTCAATCGTGGAATCTGCCTTGGAAGTCTTGCCGTTTTCCGCAGTCGTAATTGTCTGGCTGCCGGACATTCTGATTTTGCCGGAGTTGGTGATAACGCCGGAAGTTGTAACGTTTGTCGTTCCAAAATCGACGGTTGTGCCGGAATTTACGGTCAAGGTTTTTATGGATATGTCGGACTTCAGTATCAAAATTCCGTTTTCAGAATTTTTAATCGTGATATTTAGTTTTGTGTCATCTGTCGAAGGCGAATGGAGCGCGATGTATTCCTGATTTTCGTCGTAATACCAGTTTTCTTTTTGATTCCACGACGTTTGCTCTGTTGAAGCACCTCCGAACCAGTAAAAATCAGAAACATTAAACCAATTTTGAGATGTGGGAGAAGAAACGTTATAGTCTTGGACATGCTCTTGCGTCTGATAAAGTTTGAGTTCCGTCTCAGAATTTGCGTTTTGGACGATGACATAATCAAAATCATCTTCAGAAACGCCAGCGTCAATCGTCCATTTTTCTGTGTCAGACGATTTTAACGTAACTTTCGCGTCAGAAGTTCCCTTCGCAGTAAATTTTCCGCTGATTTTTTGAGTTTTCCCGCTCGCAAAAATAATTTCAGAAAGATTAGAAACTTCACTGTTGTCAATATTCAGCGTGCCGTAAGTATTGCCACCGGTAAATTCTGCAGTTTGCAGTTGATTTAACAAAAGCGATGAAAATTCATTATCGCCGTGGATTTTAAGATTTGCGGTCTTGTTGCCGTTAATCGTAAGCGTTGCACTGTCCAAAAAGGTCGCTGTCGTTTCCGAACCTAAAGTGATTGTGCTTGTGCCAAAAATTTCCAGTGAGTGCGAAGTAGAAGTCACCGCTCCAGAAATTTCAATATCTCCGCTCGTTACAGAAATTTTGCTGTTGCCGTTCAAAGTCAAGGCTGTAATGGTCACGGAACTTCCGGCGATTGTTCCGGCCAAGTTTGTGCTTCCGGTTTTTACGGTTGTTCCGGAAAGGTCACCATTTAGAGCAAGACTTTCTATGTTCACAGTACCGCTTGCAATGATGTTACCGTTTGCCGACGTTGTATCGGCGGTTAAGTCGTTGCAAGTCAGGGTTCCGGCCAAGTTGAGTGTGGAGACGACATCTATTTTGTCTGCCGTCCAGTTGCCGTCGGTTACAATCAGATTGTAATATTTTACATCAGAAATTCTACCATTTGCGCTTGTTTCATATTGTACAGTTCCGTGTTCAGAATCATTTATCGCATTGCCTGCAGAATCAGTTATTCGTCCGCTGCCTTTATAAATTATTTTACCGTAGTTTGTCAGAGGATTTGTGGCGGAAAGTTTCAGATTTTTGTCTGAAAGCGTAATTTTCGCTTCGGAATTTTCAGTTTTTCCGATTGTAATTGATTCGGCTTCCGCTTCAGTTTCAAGAATTGGCCAAGAATCTGCGGAATCGGGAATAATGATTTCTGACAGAGAAACAGGTGCAATGTTTAAATCCCAATTTGACTTTTCAGTCCAGTCGCTACTAGTTGCTCCCGTCCAGACAAAAGTTAATTCAGAAAGTGCTTTGATATTCCATCCGTGATTTATAACAAGAGCAAAGTCATCATCAGAAGTGCCGGATGTAGGCTCAGAATTTTTCGCAGTATATTTGTATGCGGCCACGGTTCCTTCAGAATTTTTTATACAGATTCTTGAATCAATGGAAAGATAATTTCCGTCAGAAAAATCAGAAAAAAGTACAAAACCGTGATTTTCAGTGTCTGCTGAAAGTTTCAGAAGATTATTTTCAGAACCGGAAAGTGAAAGTTTGTTCTTTACAGTAAAATCGGCATTTAAAATAATTGATTTTTCGCCAGAAGTCGCATTCGCCATGAAATTTTCCGCTGTGGAATCTGAGTTGAATTCGAGCGTTGAATTTTCAGAAGTCAGCGTTGTGCAGTTGAGTGAACCATTACCTTTAATAGTCAGATTTCCAGTTTTGCAGGTGAGTTCTGTGCAAGACAATGACTCATCAAGATTAAGCGTTAAACTTGCGTTTTCACACAGAATTTCACCTTGAACGCTTTCGGCAAGGAACGTGATGCTTCCGGAAGTCGCAGAATCGCCGGTAATTTTCAGAGTACCGCTTCCATCAAATGTTCCGCTTATTTCAGTATTGCCGTCCGCCAGAATTGTACCGTTATTTGTGATTTTCCAGCTAGCCGGAAGTGAAAAATTTTTGCTTACAGTAACTGTGCCATTATTCGTGAACGGTGCCGTCGAAGAATCATTTTGATAGTCGCCGGTATTTGTTGATTTATATTCTGCAACATTGAGATTTCCGTCTTCTGAAATCTCAACTTCAATTGCCTGATTATGATAAGAATGATCAAATTCTTGAGCATTAAATGTGCCGTTTATCCTGATTTTTGCTGTTGGAGAAATATTGTTAGCTTCGTGAGTAAAAGTTGTACAGGAAATTTCAGAGTTTAGCGTCAGAGCAACGCCACTGTGAGTTTCAATTTCTGGACATTCAGTGATTTTCGTGTTCAAAATGCAGTTTGCAATAATTCCGTCAGTTTGAGAAACACGGTTCAGCACAAATTGATCTGTAATTTTACAATTTCCGCCCGTTATTTCTGCCGTAAACTCAGAAGTCTGATAAAAGTCTGAAATACCGTTCTCATTGTTCATTTCCAGTTTTGCAAAAATACAGTTGCCATTTAAATAAATTTTTGCATTTCCACCAAAATAGAAGTTATTAAAAATTTGATTCTGACAGGTTTTGAATTCTATTTCTTTTTCGCCTGATTTGTTGAAAAAATAAATTTTTCCCCCGTTAGAATTAAACTCTGCCCCTGAAAAATCAGCATTTGCCTTAAAAGTTGTTGTTGTTGACGATGCAGTGAACGTTTTGTTTGAAATCTCCACGAAATCTTTTTCAAAAGTAACTACGTTATCTCCACAGACAAAATTTCCCGCCGCGTTTACCGGAATTTCAAATGTTATCGGAGAATTTATTTCAACATTTGCGTTCACCGTGAGTTTTGATTCAGTGCCAGAAGGCGCCGGTTTTACTGAAAGTTCAAAGTCACCGTCGTCAAAAATTATGGAATTGCCTGTAGAAAGTTTTGTGTCTGTTTGTAAAGTCAGATTTTTATATTTTTGATTTTCAGTCGTCGTTACGTCGCCGCAAAGTTCTGCATCGGACTGCAAATCAAGCGAGGTGGCGTGAGCATCAGCTGCAATTTTCAGCGTATTTCCGGCAAGTGTGATTTTGCCGACAGTTGTGTCTGAACTTCCGATTGAAACTGCTGTTGCAAAGGAGTTTTCACTGCTGATTAGAGAGAGCGGTAAATTTTCAGAGTTTTTAATTGAAAGTGTACCGTCAACCGTCAGTTTTTCTGTGATTGTGCCGGAAGCATTTTCACTAAACACCAGATTTTCATACTCTGTACCCCACGGCAGCGTGCTGGAAATTTCTCCGTAATATTCAATCGTGGAATCTGCCTTGGAAGTCTTGCCGTTTTCCGCAGTCGTAATTGTCTGGCTGCCGGACATTCTGATTTTGCCGGAGTTGGTGATAACGCCGGAAGTTGTAACGTTTGTCGTTCCAAAATCGACGGTTGTGCCGGAATTTACGGTCAAGGTTTTTATGGATATGTCGGACTTCAGTATCAAAATTCCGTTTTCAGAATTTTTAATCGTGATATTTAGTTTTGTGTCATCTGTCGAAGGCGAATGGAGCGCGATGTATTCCTGATTTTCGTCGTAATACCAGTTTTCTTTTTGATTCCACGACGTTTGCTCTGTTGAAGCACCTCCGAACCAGTAAAAATCAGAAACATTAAACCAATTTTGAGATGTGGGAGAAGAAACGTTATAGTCTTGGACATGCTCTTGCGTCTGATAAAGTTTGAGTTCCGTCTCAGAATTTGCGTTTTGGACGATGACATAATCAAAATCATCTTCAGAAACGCCAGCGTCAATCGTCCATTTTTCTGTGTCAGACGATTTTAACGTAACTTTCGCGTCAGAAGTTCCCTTCGCAGTAAATTTTCCGCTGATTTTTTGAGTTTTCCCGCTCGCAAAAATAATTTCAGAAAGATTAGAAACTTCACTGTTGTCAATATTCAGCGTGCCGTAAGTATTGCCACCGGTAAATTCTGCAGTTTGCAGTTGATTTAACAAAAGCGATGAAAATTCATTATCGCCGTGGATTTTAAGATTTGCGGTCTTGTTGCCGTTAATCGTAAGCGTTGCACTGTCCAAAAAGGTCGCTGTCGTTTCCGAACCTAAAGTGATTGTGCTTGTGCCAAAAATTTCCAGTGAGTGCGAAGTAGAAGTCACCGCTCCAGAAATTTCAATATCTCCGCTCGTTACAGAAATTTTGCTGTTGCCGTTCAAAGTCAAGGCTGTAATGGTCACGGAACTTCCGGCGATTGTTCCGGCCAAGTTTGTGCTTCCGGTTTTTACGGTTGTTCCGGAAAGGTCACCATTTAGAGCAAGACTTTCTATGTTCACAGTACCGCTTGCAATGATGTTACCGTTTGCCGACGTTGTATCGGCGGTTAAGTCGTTGCAAGTCAGGGTTCCGGCCAAGTTGAGTGTGGAGACGGTAAACTTCGCGCTCGTAAAGGTTCCTTTTATTACGGTTTCGTTTGTTGAATGAGTGAAATTTTTGTCTCCAAAGGTAAAAGTTGATTCTGAAGCAGAATTGCCAAAAGTCAAAATTCCAGTTGTTTCGAAGGTTGCGTCACTTGTACACGAAAAATTTGCTTCAAAATTAATATTTCCGCCATCAGAATCTGTAGAAGTTATTTTTTCAGTAGAAACATTTTGTTCAAAAATCGTGTTTCCTACAGAATTCGTGTCTTTATTTTTTGTAAAAGTCAGATTTTTTGTTTTTAAATCATTCCCGATAAAAGTTACGGTTCCAGCAGTATTTTTGTTAATCACAATTGATTTATAAACGGAATCAGCATTAGCCGTAAAAGTCTGGTCAGCATTACCATTCAGAGTGATCGTGCCGGTAGTGCCATCAGAACAGAATTTTCCATTGTCTGTAAAATTACCGCCCACAATAAAATCAGAATAAGGCGTAAAATTCGTGCTGTTACAAGTCAAGTTTTTACTTATAGAAATTGTTCCAGCTTTGGAACTGAGAGAAAATTGATTGCAAGTTTCGCCAATTACAATGTCGCCTTGATTTTTGAATACAGGATTAGAATCAAAACTCGTGTCTACATAAAAGGTAATTGTTGTGTTTGCATAAGCGGTATCGCCAGTGTCTGCTGTATAACTATCAGAATAACTTGCTACGGACAGATAATTTGTTTTATCAGAATTTGGATTTATGTTTAAAGTTGCACTGTTTTTTTTGACCGTAAGATTATATTTTTGGTCATTTGTTGAAGTTGGAGTAAAGTTTTGCTCTTCAGTACCATCAAAAAGAACCGTAACATTATTTGTTTTTCCTGAAATATGTTTAAAATCATTTTTATTTAAAAATTCAATAGTTCCGTTACCGTTTTTTACGTTGATATTTCCTGTAATCGTAAGATTTACGTCGTCAGTATCAATCTTAAAATCTTCCGAACATACAAAAGCGTCATCGTCAACATTTTCTATTGTGAGTGAGGCAGTAAGATTTACAGTTTTACAACTCAACTTTCCGTTAATAACACATTCATTATCAAAAACATTTACCGTCTGACCGCTGGCATCCACGTCCCCGGTAATTTTTGCCCCGGACAACGTCAGTGTAGCGGCCAATGAAGTCATCGTCCCGGAAAAACTACCGCTTGCCAAGGTTAAAGTGCCACTTGCAATAAAACCCTTTGTTGCCATAAAATTTCCAGTCAAAGTGCCGGACAAATCCGTTGTATCAGAAATTGTCAAAGTTGCATTATTTGTCGTGACACTTGCTCCGTTTTTTACCGTCAGTTTTGCAATTTTCGTGTCATCAGAAAGTTCTGGATAATTAGAACAACCAGCGGGAATTATAACCGTACTATCACTTTCAGGAATCTGCCCGCTTGACCAGTTTGATTCAATATTCCACTCTTTTGAAGTTACACCCGTCCATATAAAATCAGAAATCAAAATCCAGCCGTCAGGTGCGCTAGCCCCACTTACCGTACTGTTATAGGCCGTGTACGTAAAAGTCGTAATCGTCGGTCCGCTTTCAGAAATTTCAAGAAATTTGCCGCCTGTCTGAGCCGCAGACAAATCAAAACTGCCGCTTCCAGAAACAGAAAGTTTGCTGTCCTTGTCAGTTCCTGTCAAAGTAAGATTGCCGGTCACAGTAATTGCACCGTCTACAGTTAAAGTTTTTCCGCCGGCATTTTCAAAAGAAAAGTCCCCCACCTTGATTTTACCGGAAAACTCTGAACTATCCGTGACTGTCAGCTTGGTCGCAGAAATACCGTCACTGCCTGCTGAATTATTTGTCACTTTTCCTCCGGAAATTTCCAGAGTAGTTGCGGTAAAAGTTCCTGGATTATAATTTATAAGTTCCGCATCGGAAGAAATTGACACGGAACCTAAATTCACCGTGCCGCTATTTAAGAGTTTCCCGCTAATCGTAAGTCCACCCGTGCCGCCGGTAACACTAGCACCAGAAATAATTGTCAGATTTTTTACTGTAATTTCAGAATTAAGGACAGGGTAATAGTTATGGTTTGCAGAAATAGTTACAGAAGCATTTTCGTCAGGAACTTTTCCGTTCTCCCAGTTTGAAGCGGTGTTCCAGTCATTCTCTTTGCCGGAAGTTCCGCCTTTCCAGGTAAAAGAATCTTTAATTTCAGTGCCAGTACCCTCGGCAGGTGTTCCATCAACTTTCCCAGAAATTGTGCCGCCTTCATTGTTAAGTGTTCCGCTGTTTGAAATATTTCCGTTGATAGTACCACCACTGTTATCAAGAGTGCCTTTGTTATCAAGACTTCCACCGGAATTTTTTATATTTGCAGTAATAGTTCCAGAATTTGTAATTTTTGAAGTGTTTGAAATTGTATTTGAAAGAATGTTTCCTTCATTTTTTATTGTTCCAGAGTTTACTAAATTATCAGTTACAGTAATTGTTCCGGACGATTTATTTATAAAAGTTCCATAGTTTATGAAAGTATTACCGGAATTTATTGTTCCACTGTTGGTTAAAGTTCCGTTGTTAGTAACATTACCATCAATTTTTCCGCTTTCTGTAACTGTAATATCGCCTGAAGATGTTATTCCGTTTGTTGCATTTAAAGTTCCGCTTATTGTTATAGAACCACTGTTATTTAATGTACTATTAACTGTTAAGGTTCCCCCATTTTCAACAGTAATGCTCGCTCCTTCTTTAACTGTAGCACCGTTAGAAAAGGCAAATGTACCGTAAACATAAAGTTTTCCGTAAAACTCTGCAGTTCCACCTCCTAAAGAAATATTTGCATCTTCAAGCACAATAATTATCGTGTCTGCAGAAATCGTGTTAGTAAGACTTACGCTCTTGTCGCTAATGCTGTCAGAGTCTTCCTTAATTTCAGAAATTTCAGTTTTTTCGCCTGTGTATTTATAAATAGAATTGTCTTTGCAAATGTATGTTTCAGCCCAGATTCCGCTCGTAGCACTCAAAAAAGCCGTCATCAGAGCCAATTTTTTGAAAATCCTTGAATTAAAAATCCTTCCTAAAAGCATAAAACCCAACCCGACAATTTTTTTTATTTTCGGCGCCAAATTATTCGCCTGTTAGACTTTTTTATTCACTTTTTTATCAGGAGGTTCCGGCTACGCCGTCGCGTGTTCCACACTTCCGCTGTTCGCTTCAAAGCCCTCAAGCCCGCAAATGGCGTGCTTTCGGTCTTCGGTTTCGGCAGTTCAAACTGCCTTCACCGGTGTTACACCCGCTAACCCAATTTTTCCCTTATCTGTTCAAAGTAAAACCAAAACTTTCATGCCCCGGAAAAACTTTTGTGTCAGGTGGCAATTCTGTTTTTAGTTTATTTATGCTGCGCAAAATTAACGCTTCGTTTCCGCCGTACATATCCGTGCGACCGTATCCGCCGTAATCAAAAATTGTATCACCGGCAATCAAAACCTTTTGTTCTTCGTTATAAAAACACACAGAACCCGGCGAATGTCCCGGCGTAGAAATTATTTTCCACTGATTCGCGGCATTTTTTAAATTTTCATCAGCATTTTCAAAAATTGCAGAAAGTCTTTCTCCTCCATTAAAAAATTTTTCTGCCGCAGGAATTTTCTGCAACTCATCAAAAAACTCAAGATTTTTGTTCATTCCAAAAAAATCTAGAAGAAATTTATTCATAGAACCAGGTGCTTTTCCGTTCAACTCAGATTTTTCGTCATTGTGAACGGCAATCACCGCGTCAGGAAATTCATTTTTTAAATTCGTAATTCCCAAAATATGGTCAAAATGAGTATGAGTCAAAAGAATTGCCGTGCAGTCAAGTTTGTTTTTTTTCAATTCCCGAACAATTTTTCCTTCATCATTAGAAATTTTATTGTCCGCCGGGTCAACAACAAAAACTTTATTTTCACAAAGAGGAACAATGTAAGTGTTCACGGCAAAAATTCCAGTCCGTATAATTTTCAATTTTACACCTCGTCTTCCATTATAAACCATAAAATAAAAAAGCCTGCTCTTCATTAAAGTGAATTGCAGGCAGTTTGGGTATCTCTAAAAAATCATTTTCGATGTTTTTTTTAGAGATACGTGCGAGTTTTAATTCGTTGATATAGCACGAATTAAAAC
>CAVJCY010000047.1:0-20726 GCA_963648145.1 bacterium
AATAAGAACAAGATAACTTATAGTTTTTTCGTTCAGATTTTTATTTCTGAATACTTCCGCAATAAAAAAAACTCCGCAGGCAATAATCGCAAAAAATGCCTGAATCGTATAGGACAAAAATATTTTTGAAAGACTGTTTAAATTTGTTTTTATGACTACATAAAATCCTTTTCCTAAAAGCAGGCATGAAAGAATAATAAGAAAAGTGACTGGAAGTGCGTGCCAATTATATTTTAGATCAAAAATTGAGTTGATTTGCCTTTTATGGTCAATAAAAAATACAAGAGATGAAAAAATCAAAAAAGCCAAGATTGAAAACAAAACAGCGTAAACAATAAAAGTTTCAGAAATTGTAATAAATTTTTTTCCAAAAATATTCAAAATGAAAAAGTGCTGATCAAATTCCATTTGGGAATTTTCATCAAATGAGGCTGTAAGTTCCTTTAAAAAATAATTTACGGATTTAAAATCTTTTGTGCGGTTTTTAAAAGAAATTTTAGCACAAGGAATATTCAGTTTAAAAAATTCTTCAATTTCCGAATCCTGAGAAAATTTAAATTTATGCATCTGACTAAGATAATAGGGCGGAGTTGCAAAACTGAGTGTACTTTTTATCGCAAGGTTGTAAAGCGTCTGGACAATCCATGAAGGAGATGTTTTTCCGTCGCTTGAAGATATTATAATATTTTGAGGACCGCCAAATTCCAAAATTATCGCTGTCACATCAGAATCTGGAGAAAGAGTGTTTATAAAAACCTGAGTTGTACTAAAATCCGGGAAGTCATCAAAATTTTGAAGTTTAGTGCTATAAGAAAAAAGAATTGTGACTGGTAATGCGGATTCTTTACAATAATTACAGAAATTTAAAATCAAATTTTTGTTTAAAAAAGCATCATTCTGGCTGATAACGTAAATTACACGTTTTTGATTAAATAATTCTTTTTCAGAAAGTGTATAGTCCTTTTCATTTATGTTTAGAATAATATTATATGGAAAATCATTTGTCCCGGAATATACAAGGTCTTGCTTTTCTGGATTAAACGAACAGGAAATTAAAAAATCATAAACGGAATTGCTGAGCTCGATTCCGGATGGTGAAAAGATTTCTGAAAGATTTTCATCTTCATTTTCTGTTAAAAAATCCTGTTTTTTTTCTTGAGAAAATGAAAAAAAATTACAAAATAAGCCGATAATCAAAGCAAAAGCGAAAAAAATACGGGATTTCATTTATATTCAGTCTATAAATTTAAAGTTTACAATGCAAGTCCTATAATATATACTTTAGGGTACTAATTAAGGCGGAATGAGGGAAAATGGCTGGTGGCGAAAAAAAATTCATTCTTGAATTACCTCTGAAAGTTGTTCTTACAGAAGAGGGAACGTCAAATTTCATTAATAACAATAAAAAACTTTTGAGATTCAGACTTGCGGATAACGTTGAAGAATATGGAATTTCTTTGAATAAATTTTCTCCACAGTCAATCCAGAGCATGATTTTGCTTGATTATATCTCAAAAATTGAAATTTCCATGTCCGAATTTGTTTCTTCCCGTCAGGAAGTAATGGATCTTTCCAAAGTAATTGTTTATTCGATTCTTTACAAACAGTTTGACCGCGAAGTTTTTTCAGCTCTGATTGCCTGCGACTGTATAAAAAAACATAACAGAGCAAATGCGGCAAGTTTAATTGACGAACGCACAAAAATGCCTGAAAGACAGTTGCGTGCCCTTTTGCAAAATAAAGATAAAATCATCACAGAAACGCGAAAAATAATCCTTGAACCAATCTGGAATTCTATTTTAAACAACAAAGATTATTCATCAGAAGAAAAAAATATTTACCTTTTGATGTCTGAAAAATTTCTGAACCGCTTGAGTCTTATGAATTGGCATATTCTGACAAAATTTCATAAAAATGAAGGCGTTACAGAAATGTTTATTGCCGTTAGAAATCTTTTGAATTCCTACATGGAAAAATCAAAGGTTGCAGAATATATTTCCGTAATGGTTATGGAACTTGCCTTAAATAATGAAAATACAAATATCAGAAAAGAAGCCCGCAATATGTATGCTGGTGTTGATGATATTGACGCTTTGATTTTTGATCCTGAAGTTCGTTCTAAAATTGTACAGGAACTGCAGCGAAAGCACGAACTTGTATTTCTTTCCTGGAAACTTGGTGGTGGTTCTAAATCAATTGGAAAGCAGGGCAAACTTTCTATCACGCTTTATAATAAAGATGATGAATTTCAGGAAGTTAAAGAAAATATTGAAATGGCAAAAAATGCCAATAATAACAAAAAATCGCTTATAGACTTTTACCGTGAACTGCCGGACGGACAGGAAGGCACTGATTTAGGACTTTATTATTTGTCTTATCTTGATGATGCTTGCAAAAAAGTTGGCGTAAAATTTGAATCTATCGTAAATCAGTTTAGTACTAGTGATCTTACGGTCATTAATCTGAACTTTAATTTTTAATTTATGCCCGAAATCAAAAAAATTGCTCTTAGTTTTCTCTTTTTTTTCTTAATTTTTTTGCTTTTTTCTTGTTCAAATTCTGTGCCGGAAATTAAAAATCCCGAATATTCCGTTGTTTTTACATTTTCTGACAGTGAATCTTTTCCAACTGCAAGGCTGAGTGTTTTTGCTGAGACTCTGAGTGATGGACGAAGGGCTGAAAATCTTGAACTTAATACTTCTGATTTTAAATATACCTGGACGGTTGATAATGTTTCGCTGATTCAAAACAGTGGAAGAATTTGGGCCGGATATACTTCATTTGTGATGCCTGACGGAAAAAAAATTCCTCAGGGATTTTATATTTTCACTTATGAAACTGCGGATGGACAAATAACGGAAAAAACTTTTATGGTGCAATATAACGATGAACTATATAGTTCTAATGTCGCGCAGGCTCAGCAAATTATGAAAAATGACGATGCTCAGTCTAAAATTTCAATTTATGATTCTACGGGTAAATTAATTTATTACGGAAGTCGAACGGACGAACTTAGCAATCCGGAAAAAATAAAAAAAGTTTACAGAAGTGCTGCTTTTTTTCAGGAAATAAAACTGAAAAAGGATAGTTCTGTCATTTGCATAATGAACGAACAAACTTTAGAATAAAGGCTATCTCTAAAATTTGCAATTTTTAGAGGTTCACTAAATAAAAAGGATGTATATGAATAATCAGGAAAATTTTGGTGTTGAACTGGAACAGAATTCTTCAGATCAGTCTGAACCTCTTCCCTCGGGTGATTTATCGGAAAATTTAAAAAATGAAGAAAGTGTTGCAAAACGCAATGTAAAAACTTATGTTTTACGTGCAGGCAGAATGACTGATGCCCAGGAAAAAGCTTACGAAGAATTGTCGGCAAGATGGTGCATTCCGTTTGATGAAAATGTAAAACTTAATTTTGTTGATATTTTTGGGAACACAAATCCGATTGTAATTGAAATTGGCTTTGGTATGGGCGATGCAACGGCCGAACTTGCTGAGGCAAATCCTGAAATCAACTATTTAGGGATTGAAGTTCATACTCCTGGTGTCGGTAAACTTTTAAACGAAATAAAACGAAGAAATCTTACAAATCTATACATTATTGAATATGATGCAATGGAAGTTTTAGAAAAAATGGTTGCAGATAAATCTGTAAACGGCTTTCACGTTTTCTTTCCTGATCCATGGCCAAAAAAGCGGCATCACAAAAGACGGATGGTTCAACGGCCAAGAACAAATCTTATTGCAAGCAAGTTAAGCACTGGCGGTTATCTTTATTTTGTAACGGATGTTCTTGATTATGCTGAATTTGCGATGGAAGAATTAAATTTGACGGAACATTTGAAAAATAAATATGATGGTTTTGCAGAACCTCAGCCGTGGCGCAAACAGACAAAATTTGAACGAAAAGGAATTGCCGCTGACCGTCCGATTACAGAACTTTTTTACGTAAAACAAGATTAAATTCTCTCTAAAATTAAAATTATAGTGCAGAATTTTCTTAATTCTCTAAAAATAGGGTAACTGATATGGGAAATAATGACAAAACAAAACGAATTGCTGAACTTGAAAATTTGATTGCAAAATATCAGAAATCTTATTATGACGGTGAAGGTGAAATTTCTGACGTAAAATTTGATAAACTTTGGGACGAATTAAAAGTTTTGGCTCCTTCGTCTCCTGTTTTACAAAAAGTTGGTGCTGATAACGGAAATTTTTTGAAAATTCATCATGTAATGCCGATGGGAAGTCAGGAAAAGGCCGCTGATCCTGAAAGTTTTAATGCCTGGGCAATGAAACATAATTATGATGAATATCTCGTTGAATATAAACTTGATGGTGCATCGCTGGAACTTCAGTACGAAAATGGCTATCTTGTGCGGGCTGTAACTCGCGGAGATGGTTCTATCGGCGATGACATTACTTCAAATGCTCGAAAAATCAATGGTGTGGTTGCTGCAATCTATTGTGACGGCAAACTTTTGAAGTTTACAGGTGGAGTTCGCGGCGAAGTTATAATGATGCACGAAGTTCACGAAAATTATTTTTCTGATAAGGCAAATTGTCGCAATGCCGCGAACGGAATTATGAAGCGCAAGGACGGCAAAGGCTGTGAGTTTTTAAATCTTATTGTTTATGATGCTCTTGCAACTGATGGTCAGAGTTTTTTTAATGATGAAGAAGAAAAATTAAACTGGCTGAAAAGCTGCGGTTTTGAAACTGTAAAACTTGAAATTTGTAAATCTGCAAAAGATGTAATCGACTATCGTTCAAAAGTTATGGAAATCAGGAAAAATTCCATTCCTTATGATATTGACGGTCTTGTTGTAAAAGAAAGGGCGATTAATTTTGAAGACGCAAGCCGTGCCCGACCAGACCGTCAGATTGCCTTTAAATTCAGCCTTGAAGAAGCGGTGACGGTTATAAAAAATGTTGAATGGAGCATAAGTGGCGGGACTTACACTCCAGTTGCGGTTTTTGATGAAGTTGAACTGAACGGAACTAAGGTTCAGCGCGCAAGTCTTGCAAATCCTGATACTATGAGAATGCTTAAAGTAAAGATTGGTAGCCATGTAATTGTTGTAAAACGCGGAGAAATAATTCCAAAAATCGAAAGTGTCATTCAGGAAAGTAATAATTATGCTTGTCAGGAGATTATTTTTCCTAAAAAATGTGAAGTTTGTGGCACGGAACTTATTGATGAAGGAAGCCGTCTTTATTGCCCGAATAAAAAATGTCCGAAACGAGTTCTGCATCAGCTTTTAAAATGGCAGCAGGTTGTGGATATTCGTGATTTAGGCGAGACTTTAATAACTGCACTTTTTAATGATAATGTAATTTCTTCTATTACAGATATTTACACATTAACAGAGCAAAGTCTTGTTCCTTATTTTTTGAATGAGGAAAGTCGCGAAAATGAAAAAAAATCCCTTGGGGCTCAGAAAGTTTATCGTTCAATACAAAATCACAGAAAAATGAGGCTTTCAGTTTTTGTTGCCGGATTTGATATTGAAGGCGTTGGTGAAACTACTGTTGATAAACTTGTCGCAGCCGGTTTTAATTCTCTTGAAAAACTGCTTTCGGCTACCATTGATAAAATTGCTGATGTTTATGGTTTTGCAGAAACTATGGCAAAAATTATTGTTGAAGGTCTTAGTGAAAATGCTGAAGAAATGCTGAAACTAACGGAAGACGGAATAATTTCAATTGAGTCTGCTAACGGCGGTAAATTCAGTGGAATGTCTTTTTGTTTTACAGGTGAACTAGTAACGATGAAACGTTCAGAGGCTGAACAACTTGTAAAACAAAACGGAGGAACTGCAAAATCTTCTGTTACAAAAGATTTATCCTACCTTGTTACTAATGATACGGAAAGTGGTTCGTCAAAAAATCAAAAAGCAGCGAAACTTGGAATTCCTGTTATTGATGAAAAGTCTTTCCTTTCGCTGCTTGGACACTAAATTTTTACTGCGGATTTAGGAATCTATAGTCCAAAACTAAAATTTTCAGAAATGACTTTTATTTTTCGGTAAATGCAAAGTCTTGCATAAAAAATTCTGGGACAACGGCGCTGCCGTTTAATCTGATTTCCCAATGAAGGTGAGGACCTGTGGCAAGGCCTGTGTCTCCGGACAGAGCAATTAAATCATTTTTATTTACCTGCTGTCCTTCCTGAACGTTCAATTCACTGCAATGATAGTAAAGGCTGTACAATCCAGGTAAATGTTCAATCACGACGCTCCAGCCGGTAGAAATGCGCCATTCCGCCATAACAACTTTTCCTTTTGCACAGGCACGTACTTCTGAGCCTGTAGGAATGCCGTAATCATTTCCGTAATGAACACTGGTTGAGGATTTTCCGTTTACGTAAGTGTAAGTTCTTCTGTCTCCGCAAAATGCCGTGTACCTTGTAGATGTGGTAGGGCAGACAAAAGGTGATGTATCAAAAATATCAGATAGATTTGTCGTAAAAAGAATGTTGTTTAATTTTTCAATTTGAGCACTACGCTCTGGACTCATGTCATTTTTTATTTCAGAATTTTTAGAATTCAATTCAATAACTTCTTTATTCCATTTTTTTGACTGAAATTTCAGTGGTAGGGAAAATTCTTTGAGATTTTCCTTATCAGAAATTGAAATTACAACTTTTAATTTGTATTCTGCTTCGCTAGCCCAAAGGGAAACTGGAACTCCGCTCAGATAATTTGTGACGTTTCCTTTTGATTTTTCAGTTTGATAGAACGGGGCTGATTCTGTTATTTTTTCGTCGGCATAAAATAATAAATTTGCCTTATTCAGATTAAATTTTTTTGATTTTACGGCTGCTTTTGACGGTTCATAAATCATTTTTACAAAAATTGCTTCGCCGGGCACTACCATGTCATTGTAATAAACAGTCAGAGTAAAATTATCATCATGATAACGGGCCTGTTCTGCAAAAAGCGAATTCACAAAGGTCAAGAAAAATCCTAGAAGTAGAATTGATTTTATTTTTTTGCAGTCGTCTATTTTCATAAAACTTTCCTTACTGAACAATTTCAAGATCTTCAATAACAAGTTGATTTGTTACCATTCCGTTAAAATAATTGTGCTTGATTGTATAAAGAATATTGCAGATTTTGTCTTTTGCAATATCTTTCTTTAAGCGTTCCGCCTGCCCCCAAAAAAGTGCAGGGAGTTTTAATTTTCCGCACTCAAGGGTGAGTTTTAAGTGGAAAGGCTCTTTTTTACCAATAACCTGTGCATCGGCAATTTTTACACCTTTAGTAAGAAATAAAAGTTCCGTGTTTTCGTTGCCGTATGGCTCAAAATTATCAAAAAGTCTGAAAACATCTGCGTCAAAAAACTGAGGAGGAATTTCCGCATCAACTTCTAAGGCATCCGCTTCGGTTTCAAGATTTATTTGAGACAGAGAATCCGTGATTTTAGCGAGGAATTCATCAAGTTTTTCGCGTTTAAAACTAAATCCTGCGGCATAATTATGCCCACCGTGATTAATAAAAAAATCATCTCCAAAACTGTTGAGAAAATCCGTAGAAATAAATCCTCGGTTACTTCGTATTGAACCGATACAAATATCGTCCTGAAATGTAACTGCAATTCCTGGAACTCCAAAATCTGTGACGAGGCGGGCTGCAAAAAGTCCTGTAAGCCCTCTGTTTATATTTTCTTCAACAACGACGCAGAGTTTATTTTGATGTTCGGCAATACTTTTTTCAGCTTTGTCGTGAATTTGAAATGCTGTGTCTGATACAAGTTGCTTGCGCTTATTATTCAGTTCTATGATTTTCATTGCAAGTTCTTCACGTTCCTTTATATTTTTGCTTAATAGAAGTTTTAATGCAATGTCAGGTTGTCCTAATCTTCCGGTGGAATTAAGAGCAGGAATAATAGTCCATGACAAGTCTGTAGAACAAATATTTTCGTAATTAAGTTTTAAAAGTGGCAGGAGTTCTCTTAATCCTGGACGTGGCAGGTCTTTTTTTATTGATGAAAGGCAGTTTTTTACAAAGATGCGGTTTTCATTTTTCATCGGCATAATGTCTGCAAGGGCTGCAAGTCCGACCAATTGTAAATCCATGCGCTTGTTTTTTTCCTGTTCCTGCGAATTTTTTGCAATCATGTGATGGCAGTAAGAAACATAAAGATTAAAAAGACTTTTTATTACAGAAGTTTCTGATTCATAATATTTTCCGATTTTTGAATTTTGAGACAAATCTTGAGTTGTTTTGAATTTCATTAACGGCATACAGGCGGAAATTTCATTTCTGAGGTCATTGATAAAAAATTCAACACCGTTTCCAAAAATACTTTTCAGCGTTTGTTTTGTGCTAGCAGAGTCCCAAGAATAAATTACCTGCCCCTGCAAAAAAGACGGAAGTTTTAGGCTGTAAATTGAAGTTTTGCCGGGGATAATAACTTCGTGAAGTTGTTTTTCACAGGTAAGATTCTTTATTTTTATGCAGTCAACATCAAAAGTTTTGTTGCTTTGATTTTCTGTGATTTCAAGAATACAGATTTCTGCATTAAAAAAAGGCGTTTTTGAAAACCTGAGTGCAGAAACAAGTTTAAACGCAACTGCTGCTCCGGAAATATCCTTAAAGGGGTAGAGTGAGTCTTCGGTTTTTGGATCTAAAATTATTGCATCAGGAAGTTTTTCCGGTGGATTATGATGATCTGTTACAATTACGTTAATTCCAAGTTCGTTTGCGTGACGTACTTCTTCGTAATTGCAGATTCCGCAGTCCACCGTGATGATAAGACTTCCTCCATCTGCATAAAAATCGTCTACCGCTTGAATTGTAAGCCCGTAAGGATCATCGTCTTTTGGAAGACGCCACTGTACATCGTAACCTTCTTCCTGAAGATAGCCAAAAAGAATTGCCGTACTTGTAATGCCATCTACGTCGCGGTCGCCAAAAACCAATATTTTTTCATTTTCTTCTTTTGCAGTCGTGATTCTTTCAACAGCATCTTCCATTGAGTCAAAATAAAAAGGTTCGTGCTGAAATCTTAAGTCATCTTCAAGGTAAAAAAGAATATCTTTGCCTTCGGTGATATTGCGCCGTAAGAAAACTGACGCAAGAATCGGATTGATTTTATATTTTTTACACAACTGTTCAACATCATATTTTAAGACTTGTTTTTTATTATACGCTTTCAAAATTTTCCCCGTTATTCTTTTAGAGAATTCCCACTCCGGTTTCTATTGTGTTTAGTTTTGTTTCAAGACTGTTTTCAATCAGAAAAAAAACGATATTTCTGATTTGTTCATAACCTTCCTTATCAATCTGTAATTTTCTGACGTCACTTGCGGAGAATTTTGAAACAGCAGCAAGGTAATTTATTGCAGAACTTTTTATTGGAAAAAGCACAGAAGAATGTTCCTCTTTTGCATTATTGTTTTTTATACAATCACAACAGACAAAACTGTTTGTATGTGCATTATAGTAATTTTCGGAAAAATGGGCAAATGAAGCAGGTGGCACAAAAGACTTTCTGCAATGATTACACGAAATAGCATCCGGTTGAACACCGAGCAGTTCCAGAAAGCGCCATAAAAAACGGACTAGACCCAGCCTGCCTTGATCTTCATTTACCAAATCCAAACCGTCAATAAAACCGCTCACCAGAACAAAACAGTCTTCATAACTGCCTGCGCACTTACTTTTGATTGCCAGTTCGGCAGCAAGAGAAGCCGCAAACATTTTAAAAAGATTCTTACCAAACGATACATGATATTTTTTCACGTCAAAATCGCTGATTTTAATCTGTTTCTTTTCCGGATTATTATACAAATAAACAATTCCGCTGTTCCACTGAGACACAAGAGAGCGCATTTTGCTTTTCTGTCCACCATAAAGAATCGCATAGATGACTCCTTCTGTCTTTGTGAGTAAAGTTACAGAAGTGTTGTTATCCCCAAGGGGCTTTAAGTTAATAACAATTGCAGGTGTGTTTCTTGTACGAACCATACTTTCATTTTACCCGAAAAACCAGACACGGTGCAAAAAAGCAACGAGCAGGTTTCTAAAGTCGCCGCTAAAAAACTATTTTCTAGAAGCCACACATATATAATTGATTCATTTTGCAAAAATTTACAAAAATTTGTGAAAAAAAATAAAATTTTTTAAATTTTTTGTATATGGAACCTCTGAAAATTGCAATTTTTAGAGGTAGCGAAAGAAAATGCGATGTTTTAATTCGTTATATTTTAAGGAATTAAAACTCGAAAGGTTCTCTAAATAAAGCATTGAAAATTATTTTTTAGAGATGCTCTATACATTTTGACTTTTGCGTAAGGGATTGTAGCAGCCGCGAAGCGGGACTTGCCCAAACGAAGTGCCATTGTTCTGGCACATAGTGGGCAAGGCTGGAGCGAACAGCGTAACTGCGAAAAGCCCGACCTGCCGTAAGGCAGGTTACGCCCGTAAAAATCTATTTTTGACCATAATAGGCATTTGGACCGTGCTTTCGTTCGTAGTGTTTATTTACAATATAGGACGGAAGTTCCTGTGCGTCAGGATTTATTTGGAGTGTGTTCATGGCCATTTTACAGATTTCTTCAAGAACTGTGCCGTTGTAAACCGCTTTTTTTGCAGTTTTTCCCCAGGCAAATGGTCCGTGTCCACCGCAAAGCACCATATTTACTTCTGAAGGATTAAAATTTCGCTCTTTAAAAAGATTGATTATCTGCCATCCGGTTTCTTTTTCGTAATTTGATTCAACGGCCTGTTTTGTAAGATAAGGTGTGCACGGAATTGATTTTTGGAGATGGTCTGCGTGAGTTGTGCCAAAAAGCGGAACATCTTTTAAAGCCTGTGCCCAGCTGACTGCATAAGTTGAATGTGTGTGAATTATACCCCCGAGTTCTGCATTTTGCTTGAGGGCAAATTCTTTGTACAAGAGTGCATGAGTTGGCGTGTCACTGGAAGGATTTAAACTACCGTCAACTTTTTTACCTTCTGCGTCCACAATTACCATACTTTCTGGAGTTAAATCTTCGTAAGGAACTCCGGACGGCTTTATGGCAAATACGCACTTGTCTTTATCAAAGGCAGAAACGTTGCCCCAAGTGTAAAGGGCCAGGTGATTTTCAGGAATTTTCATGTTTGCTTCGTAAGCCATGTTTCTTATTGTTTCGTATGTCATAATTTTCCTCGATTACAAAAATTACAATGTTTCAACCGCTGCTTTTTCGATTGGAAGACACTTCATATAGCGGTCAAAGAAAATATTAAAGGATTCTTCCAAGTCTTTTTGTGGGGAAGATGATGTTTTTTTGCAGTTAACAAAAACTTTTTGTTCAAGAAAGTCTGAAAGAGTCAAGTTTGTGTTGTTGCAATAGGAAGCAAGAATTGCCATTCCCCACGGACCACCTTCTCCGGCAGTTTCCATTGCACTGACGGTTGTGAGCATTGCCGCCGCCATATATTTTAATCCGGCTTCATTTTTAAAATATCCTCCGGCACCGGTCATAGTTTCTACCGGGACATTTTCTTTTTGGTAGAGGATATTCATTCCAGCCCTTAATGCGCCAAGACTTGAAAACATCTGTGTTCTCATAAAGTTTGCAAGGGTAAACGAAGCATTTTCTGAGCGTGCAAAAAGCGGGCGTCCGGAAGTAAAACCTGTAATGCTTTCGCCAGACAAATAATTGTAGGCTAAAAGTCCGCCACAATCTTTGTCTGCTTCTAAGGATTTTTGAATGAGTTTATCGTAATATTCAGATAAATCTGGTTTTTCGCCGGTCATAGTTTCTGTAACTTCTTTGAATAAATTTATCCAGTAATTGTGTTCACCTGTGCAGTTGTTTGCGTGAACCATTGCTACCGGTTTGCCGTCTGGGGTTGTTACAATGTCAATAATTCCCGGGTAAGAAGATTTTAAATCTTTTTGCAGAACTACCATGCTGAAAACTGAAGTGCCGGCACTAATATTTCCAGTTTTTTCTTTTACAGAATTTGTTGCTGCCATCCCAGTTCCAGCATCTCCTTCTGGTGGACAGAACGGAATGCCGCCTTTTAAATCTCCGCTTGGGTCAAGGAAGAGCGCACCTTCGTCCGTCAAATTTCCGGCTTTTTCGCCAGCCATAAGAACTTTTGGAAAGAGTGATTTTTTGAGTGAAAAGTCAGGATTTTTTGACTGAACATCTTTTATTTCTGCAAGATTTTCAAATTTTTCGATAAATTCTGCGTTGTAAGAGGCGGATTTTCCGTCTTCGCTGAGTTTTAGGGGAAACATTCCAGAAGCATCTCCCGCTCCGATTACTTTTTGTCCTGTCAACTTATAATGAATGTATGCTGCAAGGGTATAAACATTTTTTAGTTTTGAAATATGTTCCTCTTTTTTTAGAACTGCCTGATAAAGATGAGAAATGCTCCAACGCTCCGGAACCGGAAAATTAAAGAGTTCAGAAAGTTTTTTAGATGCTTCGCCAGTAATTGTATTTCGCCACGTTCTGAACGGTACTAAAAGAGAGTCTTTATCATCAAAGGCTAAATAACCATGCATCATTGCAGAAATTCCGCCGTTTTTAAAGCCTGTAAGTTTTATTCCATATTTTTTGTTTACATCATCTTTTAATGAGCGGTAACAACTTTGCAATCCTTCGTGAATTTGCGAAAGCGGGTAAGTCCAGATTCCGTTATCTAGAGAATTTTCCCAGGTGTACGAACCGCTTGCAATAGGTTCATATTTTTCATTAATCAGAACAGCTTTTATTCTGGTTGATCCAAATTCAATGCCAAGAACTGCTTTTTGTGCAGCAATCAATTCTTTGTTTTCCATGATTCAAAATTATAAAATCAGTTTTTCAATTTCTCAATCAGTATTACTGCTTATATTTGTGATTTATTGTGCTTTAGAGAGACTCTAAAAGTGATGTCCTTTGTAAAAATTTGATAAAATCAGGAATAGGATTATAATCGTTTTTTATGAATATTTCACGCTTACAAATGATTCAGGATGTTTTTGATGATGCCGTAAAATCAAATCAGATTGCCGGCATGAATTGTGCCGTTTTTCAAAATGGAAAAGAACTTGGTTACTGGCAGTCAGGTTTTGCTGATATAGAAAATAAAAAGCCGTTTAATCGTGATACAATCTGTCGCCTTTATTCTATGACAAAGCCGGTTACAAATGTTGCGGCCTGGATTTTAATAGAAAAAGGGAAAATGGAACTTTGTGATGAAGTTGGTCGATATCTTCCAGAATTTTGGAATTTGCAGGTTTGTGATGAAGTTGGAAAAGGGCGCGATGGCAAGTCTAGAAAATCTTCGCGCTGTCTTTTAATTCAAGATCTTTTGAATATGACAAGCGGTTATACTTATGGTGCCTGGTGGGATGGAGCTCCGCTTGGTGAACATCTTACTTCTGATTTGCTAAATGAATTGAACGAGGATGTAAAAAAGGATTTAAAAATCACGACACAAAATGTTGCAGAACGCCTTGCAAAAATTCCTGTCAGTTTTGAACCTGGAACAAATTTTTGTTACGGACTTTCCGCTGATATTATGGGTGCCGTAATAGAAAAAGTTTCAGGAATGCGTTTTAGTGATTTTCTGAAAAAAAATATTTTTGAACCACTTGGAATGAATGACACGGATTTTTATGTCCCGGAAGAAAAATATTCAAGACTCGCGCGTACTTATGATAAAAAAGATGACAAACTTGTTTTGTTTACTTCTCCGCATTTAGGAATTCAGGGGGAGGCAAAAAGAAAGCCTGCCTTTGAAAGTGGCGGTGCCGGTCTTTGTTCCACTCTTGATGATTATGCAAAATTTGCACAGATGCTTTCTAACAAAGGCGAGTTTAACGGAAAACGCATTTTACAATCGCGTACAGTTGAGTTTTTTTCAAAAGCACATTTGCGAGATAATCTTCAAAAATGTTTTGATAACTGCATGGAACATCTTTCCGGCTATTCTTATGCAAATTTTATGAGGGTTTGCGTTGATGAAGGAAAAGTCAAAATGCTTACGGAACGTGGAGAATTCGGTTGGGACGGCTGGTTAGGTCCTTTTGTTTCTATGGACATAAAAAATAATCTTACAATTGTTTATATGATGCAGCTTTGTGGCAGTGGACTTACTAATTGTAGTCGCAAAATGAAAAACATTGTGTATTCAAGTTTGTGAGCGTTGAACTGAAAATTGCCCATAATTGACATAAAAAATCATACAAATTAAAATGAAATAAGGAAATCTCTAAAAATTGCAATTTTTAGAGGTAACACTGAACCCATAATTGTAAGTGAGGTAAGAAATGATTTTTCCATTGCAGGAACTTGTTGAATTTAAAGACGATGGTCAGAATATTTATGAAATTACAGTAGCAGCAAGCCGCCGTGCTTATCAGATGGCACGTGTAAAGGATCCGGAAATTGCTGCAAATCAAGATAAGGATGTTTGTGTAGCTGCACGTCAGCTTTTTACCAACAAAGTAAAATACCGCATTGAAAACAAAAAATAGTGCAAAAATTCCTGTAATTACGATTTTTGCGCCAACGGCTTCAGGAAAGACTGCTTTGACAGGAGAATTGTTTTCTTCTGCAGGCAGTCATTTTGTTTTAAACGGGGAAATTGTGAGTGCCGATTCCATGCAGGTTTACAAATATATGGATATTGGAACTGCAAAACCTAATGAAGAATTCTGCAAAAAAATTCCTCATCATCTTATAAACATGACGGAGCCGGACAAACAGTTTACGGTTTCTGATTTTATAAGGGAAGCGGACAAGGCGTGTCTTGAAATTTTTAACAAAGGAAAAGTACCTGTTGTTTGTGGCGGGACGGGATTTTATATCAGAAATTTTCTTTACGGAATGCCAGAAACTCCGCAGTCAAACGAAATAATCAGAAATCAACTGAAAGAAAAAATTCTGCGAGTTGGCAATGCGGCACTGTACGCTGAACTTCAGACGATTGATCCTCTGTCTGCGCAGAAAATTCATCAAAATGATTCTTACAGAATTATAAGAAGTCTTGAAGTTTTTTATACGACGGGAAAAAAGCGGTCGGAATATGAAGTTTTAACTCAGTTTAGGGATAATTATAATTTTCTTTTTATAGTTTTACAGCCGAGTCGGGAAGCCCTTTATGAAAGAATTCGCAAAAGAGTTGATTTTATGTTTGAACAGGGGCTTGAAAACGAATTTCATCATCTGATTGATATGGGGTATACAAAAGAAAGTCCTGGAATGAAAGCAATTGGTTATTCTGAATTTTTTGAAACTGAAAATATTGATGAAGTAAAAGAAAAAATAAAACACGACAGTTGCAAATATGCCAAAAAACAGTACACCTATATCCATGATATTGAAGGCAGTAATATTATAGATTTTTCTGCAAGTGATGAAGATTTTGAAAAAGTTGCTGAAGTTTGCCGTTCTTTTCTGAAAGAGCATTTTGAGTTTTAAAAAGTTTAAAAGGGAATATCTAAAAATTGCAATTTTTAGATGTTCCCTTTTATTGATTAAAACGTCCGAATCTGATAATATGATTGTCACTTGCCCGGGTGGCGGAATTGGTAGACGCACTAGGTTCAGGTCCTAGCGACGCAAGTCATAAGAGTTCAAGTCTCTTTCCGGGTATTTTTCTTTTCTTAATCTATTTTCTAAAATCAAAAATGCAGAATTAGTGTTTTTTTACGGTGCTCTTGCTCCGTTTTTTTTTACTTTTTTAGAATTTGTAACAAATTCCGTCAATATTTATTTCAATTGCAGAAAATATGATTTTATTGTCTTGGGGGAATGTTTTATTTGCGTAAAAATCATAAATCGGGTCGTTTTTTATGGCCATATTAATCCAGGCAAGATGACTTCTGATTTGGTGGCGGAAACCGTTTTTGATTTTGCAGTAACACAAACATTCTTCGTCGTTCAGATTTTCGATTTTTGTGATTTCTGTTGAATAAAGTTTTTTCTGTCCGATTTTTTTTAAGGCTGCCATGCCACATTCTTCTGTCACCGGTCGGACTTCTTTTCTGCCGATACCGTAAGGTCTAAAATATGATTGGAGAATAAATGGCATTTGAGTTGATTTTTTTACCGTCGGAAATCCACCAAGTTTTTTTGAATTATCAAAGGATTTTCGGCACAATGCTTTATAAGTCTTTACAATTTTATTTTCACACTGAAGATGAAACAGATTTTCATAAGTTTTTTGATCCGCGGCAATTATAAGTAGCCCTGAAGTCATAGTGTCAAGGCGGTGTAAAAGACCGTGTTCAATTTCTTTTTTTCCTTTTACGTTGTAAATTTCAGGAAATAAAGTTGCTGCCTTAGAAAAAGCGTTTTCTTTATCATCAGAATTTAGTGGAGCAGACGGCATCCCCTGAGGTTTTGCAATTATCAGATAATTTGAATTTGGTTCCAGGGGTTTTATAATTTTAATTTCTGACATTTTTTTTAGTTAAAACAGTTTTACTGTATTTTTCCTTTAATTTTTTTTCGATTTCTAAAAATCTTTTTGGAGTTGGCGTTATAAATGTTGTAAAATCTTTTTTTTGTGGCAATCTGATTTTTAATTTTTGGCTATGAAGCATCAGTGTTGCATTTGGAAAGAGAGAATCAGTTTTGTTATATAATTCATCGCCCAAAATTGGACATCCCAGATATTTCATGTGAACACGAATCTGGTGTGTTCTGCCTGTTTTTATTCGCACACGAATCAAAGAATAATTACCGTAAACCGCAATGCAATGGTAAATTGTACGTGCAAATTTACCTTCTGAAGTATTTTCTACAGCTTTAAAGCACTGTCGTTTTTTGGAATCTCTGATTATTTGAGTTCTAATATCTCCAGAAATTGAAGGTGGTCGATTCGTGCAAATGCAAATGTATTCTTTTTGGAGATTTCGTGATTTAAACTGATTTTGCAAAAATTCTTCAGTTTCACGGTTTCGTGCGGTAATTATGATACCAGAAGTATCTTTATCAAGGCGGTGAACAATTCCAGGGCGCATTTTCTGCAAAGTTTCAGCATCAGAATTTGTCTTGATGTCCGTTAAAGCTTGCCGCCCCCAGTGAAATAAAAGCGCATTTACAAGTGTACCGTTCCAGTTTCCACTTGCCGGATGCGTGACCATACCTTGTTTTTTATTCACAACTGTTACATTCTCATCTTCATAAAGAATTTCAAGCGGGATATTTTCAGGTTCAATATCATCAGGAATATTATCTTCCCAGAAAATTGAAATTTCGTCGCCTGCTTTTATTTTTTGCGATATTTTTGCATTTTTTTTATTAACTTTAAGTTCTTTTAGCCCGGATTTTAGTTTTGAGCGGTTCATATCTTTCAGGGCTTGCGAAATATATTTATCAAGTCGGATTTGTTCAGGAAAATCAGAAGGAACGGTCAGGTTGATTTCCGGCATAATTTAATTTTCTCCGCCTTGCTCTTGATTTTGACTATCAGGATTTTCAATCTTATTTTCAGGTAAAACTTCAATTACGTCAGTTTCCTCATCAAAATTTTCAGAATCGGGAAGTTTAATTTTTATTGCATCTTCATCTTCTGTGATTGGAATAATATTGATATATGAACCGACAACTTTTTCAGCCTTTTTTTCTGCATTTGCACGTTTTACAAGATTTACAATAAAATCTGCAATCCCAATTCCCGTACTAATGCAAAGTGATGTACAAATAACTCCCAATGCTTCGCCTTCTGTGTATGAGGAAGTATCAAAAGGAGTAAAGTTATCTCCATATTTTATGGATTTATATGCAGCGTAACCGAGAGTAACGTCAAGAGTAACAAAGGGCATGGAACCAAGCGTAATAATTTCAAAACGCCGTAAATCTTTTAAACTTTGAGGAAACGCTTCTGTGTCATAAGGTTCTGCCGTTACCGTTTCTGAATGGAGTGGCATTAAAAAAAGAGAAATCAAAAGTGTAAAAACTATAAATTGTTTTAATTTGTTTTTCATTTTTCTGCTTTAGAATAATTCCTTTTTCCAAAAATTGCAGTACCAATGCGAACTATCGTTGAACCTTCCTCAATGGCAATTTCAAAATCTGCGGACATTCCCATGGAAAGTTCTTTTAAAGTCAGATTTTTAAACTGAGTCTGGAACATTTCTGCTTTTTTTCTTAAAGTGACAAAAGATTTTCTGATTAATGCTTTATCATCACAAAAAGGAGCCATCGTCATAAAACCTTGTGGAACGGCATATTTTATTGTTCCCGAGTTGCACAAATCAAGGGCTTTTAAAAGTTCTTCTTCATCTGTAAAACCGGATTTTGATTCTTCCCCAGTGTGAAGCTCAAAAAGAATATTGATTTTTTTTTGAATTTTAAAGCATTGTTTTTCAATTTCCTGCAAAACTTTTACACTGTCAACAGATTGAATACAAGAAGCATGTTCAATGGCTTTTTTTATTTTATTTGTCTGCAGTGCGCCAATCATGTGAAGCTGCAAGTACGGATTTTTATCTAAAATCGGCGGAAATTTTTTTGAAGCTTCCTGAACATAATTTTCACCAAACAGCAACTGCCCGCTTTCTGCTGCCTGCAAAATATCTTCTGCCGTGTGAAATTTTGAAACTGCAAGAAGTTTTACTTCGCCAGGCTTTCTTCCAGATTTTATTTCTGTATTAATAATTTGATTTTTGACAATTTCAAGATTTTCTTTTACGGACATTTATTTTTGAACCTCGTAAATTACATCTGCAATTTTTAAAACATCAGAAATTTGCAAAACTTCAGCGCGGAGTGTCGGATCAATACCGGCTTGATTTAATACGGAAAGTGTAAAATCATTATTATGTAAAAAAATAGAAAGATTATTGCGGACATTTTTTCTGCGTGAAGAAAATAATGCACGGTTAACTTTTATAAAAAGTGAAATATCCTTGCACCCCGGAAAATCCTTTTTTGGAGTCATAACAACTGCACGAGAATCAACGTTCGGTTTTGGCCAGAAATTCGAACCTGTCAAGTCCATCAGTGGTTTTACATTGTATGCCCAGTTGCACAAAACAGAAAATGAAGAATAATTTTCATCGCCGGGTTTTGCAGCCATTCTGAGTGCAACTTCTTTTTGAACTGTAAAAACGCATTTTTCAAAACGTATATTATTTTCGATAGTATCGGCAACAAAAGTGGCAGCAATGTTGTAGGGCAGGTTACCAAAACAACGCTGCGGAAAGTGTATTTTTGACTGCTTTTTCCAGTTTTTAAGGACATCGCCTTCTATTATTTTGAATTTATTTTGTGCAGAAAAAGGTTCAAAATACTGCGAAATCAATTTTATAAAGCCCCTGTCAATTTCAAAAACCGTTAAATCTGCTTTTCGTTTTAAAATTTCTGAGGTCATTGCCCCAAGACCAGGTCCAATTTCCCAGACGGTCGTGTTTTCATTTATGTCCAGAGCATCAATCAGTTTTATTCTTGCAGATTCATTTATCAAAAAATTCTGTCCAAACTTTTTTTGCATCGAAAAACCGTTTGTATCAAGAATCATTTTTAAATCAGAAGGAGAATTATAGTCAGGCAATTTCATTTGTTCCTCTTTTGCAGATTATAAAATAAATTTGACGAAAATCCTACTGCAAGATAAAATTTGCAACATGAAACTGATTTTTTTTGTGCGTAATGTGGGATTTTCCCATAATTGAACTGCAAAATGGAGAAAATAATGAAAATGAACATTTGTTTTGCGACTGACGAAAATTATTTAAGACCCACGGCAGTTGCTATTATGACAATTCTTTTGACAAACAAAAATCAAGATTTTACTTTTTACATTTTGAGTCAAAAACTTACGACTGAAAGCGAAACTATTTTAAAGGAAACTGTAAAAAAATATTCTGCAAAAAGCAGCCTTGAATTTTGTTTTTTGACAGATGATATTTTGAAAACTTTTTCTTCTACAATAAAAAAAGATGACCACGTTTCTCTTGCAACGTATTTAAGATTATTTTTACCGTCTCTTTTGCCAAAGTCTGTTGATAAAATTTTATATATTGACGGAGACACAATTTGCACAGATTCATTGGAAGAATTATATTCTACAGATTTGAAAGATTTTTCTATGTGTGCCTGTACAGATGCTAGAACAGATGATTCTGAAAATTTTAACCGCCTTAATTATTCTTTGGAAAATGGATATTTTACTGCCGGAGTTTTGTTAATCAATATTGATTATTGGCGCAAAAATGATATTCAAAATAAGTGCCTTAATTTTATAAGTGAAAATAAATCAATTTGTACTTGGCATGATCAGGACGCCTTAAATAAGGTTTTAGCCGGAACTATAAAGCCTCTGCATTTAAAATATGCAGCACCAGAATCCTTTTGGGAAGATGAAACGCGCTATCCTGAACGTTTTGAAAAAGAAATTGAAGAAGCAAGAAAATCGCCTGTAATAATTCACTGTTTAAATAAAATTAAACCGTGGAATAAAGAAAATAAAAGCAGTCGTCCTATGACAGCCATATGGCTTGAACTTTACAAAAAACTTTTTGGTCAGGATTGCGAAAGAAAAAATGTCTTAAAGGGAAAAGAAAAATTTAAGTGCCAAGTAAAAAGCGTTCTTTTTAAATTAAACTTGCGAGTGGATAATAATTTTAGTAATCAGAAAAAATTTAATGAAATAAAGCCTGGCATTGAAAAAAAGGAAACGAATAGTTTTTTGTCGTAATACTTTAAGGATTTAGGGTATCGTTAAAAAAATCATTTTCAATGCTTTTTTTAGAGAAACGTGCGAGTTTTAATTCGT
>CAVJCY010000048.1:0-20367 GCA_963648145.1 bacterium
GCAAAATCCTCGAAAGTTGAAACTTTCTTCGGTATTTGCATTTCAAGGGCGGTTTTTTTAGAGCTTCTGCTTCGCTTTTTGCAACACTGGCGAGTCCTCCCTTTTTGTTGGCATCGTCGATTCTGGCTTTCTGCTCATGGAAGACCTCCCATTTGTGCGTGCTGCGTGTTGTTGTTGAGAGAGAAAAAAAATTAGGTTATACTGTGGTTATGAAAAAAATCATGGGTTTTGCGCTTACATTTATATTTTCGACGGCGCTTTTTGCACAGGGAATTACAACTGCCAGTGCTTATTTTAAGCAGGTTTCTGAATATTACGGAACTTTAAGGGATTACGAAGTTGAATTTGAACTTAAAGTAAATAAAAAAGACAGTTCCGGTACACTTTGCTACAAAAGTCCTAATTTGATAAGGTTGGATTACACAAAACCGGCTGATCAGGTGATTGTTTTTAACGGTGATAAGCTGATTGTTTATCTTTCAGAGCAGGAAGCTTCGCTTGAACAGGAAATTTCTAGTAGTACGGGAGTTTCTCCGGTGAGTACTACAACTCCACAGAGTCTTGCTTTGATGACACGCTATTATACTGTTGCTTACGAAACTGGTCAGGATGCTGTTCCGCTTGACGATGGCAGCAACGAAATGGTAATAAAATTTATTCTTGAGCGGAAAAGTACTTCTGAAGCATTTAAATATCTTAAAATTGCTGTTTCGGAAGGGACAAATCTTATACGACGACTTGAGGCGGTAACGCCAAAAGGGGATTCTTTTATTTTTAATTTTTATGAATATAAACTGAATTCTGGAATTACGGATCAGAGATTTATTTATGATGCACCGGCAACTGCCGATGTTTACAGTAATTTTTTGTTTTCAGAGTAGGAAAATCTTTTTATGGAAAGTTATGGTGAACTGCTGAAAAAGGCACGGGAAGCAAAAGGGCTTTCTGTTGAAGAAGTTTCACACGAAATTACGGTTGAAAAAACTTATTTGCAGGCAATTGAAGATGAGGAATGTTCTGTTTTGCCTGGCGAGGCCTATTTTATAGGATATTTGCGCAATTATTCAAATTATCTTGAGCTTGATACGGATTATATTTTAAAACTTTATCACAATAAAAAATTGCAGGAAGCTCCGGTTCCTCAGGAATTGATTATCAGGCAAAAACCGCGTTTTTTGATTCCTGCGATTGTGACTCCGGCCGTGATTCTTGTTGCAATGGTTGCAGTTCTGTCTATTCTTCTTTATAGAAAAAATGCTTCAAAAACTGAGGAAAATGAAGTAAAAGTTGTTCAGACAAAAAATAAATCTTATGAACTTACTGAAAAAAAATTTTTTGAGCGGGTTTATGAAGGCGACCATCTGATTTATCCGACGGAAAAAGGCACTGAAATTGTGCTTACGGTAAAAAGTACAAAGGGGGATTTTGGTCTTGATACTCCTGCCGGAACTTTTTATGTTGAACTTTCTGAAGAATCTGAACTTGATGTTGATGGCGATTCTGTTTCTGACATGATAGTTTATGTTTCTGATATTTCAAATAATGATGCTTCGCGTGGTGCTGAAATTTCGGTTTTGATGCGAGATTCATCTTCCGTAAGTGGAAATTTAGTGGCAGATGTGTCTGATATTCCTCTTGCTTCTGAAATTAAGTCAAGATATCCTCAGAAAGTCATTCTAGAGGACAATAGAGCTTATCCGTTTACGATAAATGCAACTTTCCGGGCAAACTGTCTGTTCAGAAACAAAGTTGACAGGGAAGATTCAAACGAAGCATATTTTTCTAAAGGCGAAGTGTTTACTTCTACTCCAAAAAATGGAATAAGACTGTGGATTTCTAACAGCAATGCGGTCAGTTTTCAGATTACCGCAGATTCAAGGACTTTTGATTTAGGAACCGGAGCTGCCGGTCAAGTTCTTGTAGAAGACATAAAGTGGATTAAAGATACGGACGGAAAATATAAACTGGTGGTGATTGAACTTGACTAGCTTTTTTATTGATCAGCATGGTTGTGCAAAAAATCAGACAGACGGCGAGTTAATGGCTTCTTTTCTTGAAAAAGCGGGTTATACTCAGGTTTTTGACGCTAAAAAAGCGGATTTTATTTTTATAAATTCCTGTGGTTTTATAAATTCGGCAAAAAAAGAGTCGATTGATGCAGTTTGTGTCGCAAGTTCTAATTATCCTGATTCAAAAGTTATTTTGACTGGCTGTCTTGCTCAGCGTTATGCAGATGAACTTTTTAATTCCATGCCGGAACTTTCTGGGGTTTTTGGAAACGGTGATATTTCTAAAATTGCAGATTTTATGAAAAGGCTTGAAGCGGAAAAACGTTGCGTGGCACTTTATCCTCAAGAAGGTGTTTGTACTGGCAGTAGGAATCTTCTGTTCAACTATAAGGCAAGTGCTTTTGTAAAAATTACGGAAGGCTGTTCAAATCACTGTAGTTTTTGTGCGATACCGCTGATTCGCGGTGAAGTAAGAAGCCGCCCGGTGCAGGATATTGTTGATGAAATTCAAGGTCTTGTTAATGCGGGCGTTTACGAAATTAATCTGATTGGGCAGGATTTGGCGGCTTACGGTACTTGTCGCAGCGATGTTTTGAATCCTGAAAATTTCCAGAAATCGCCGTCACCTTTAAAACTTCTTCTTGAAAAAATTTCTGAAATTCAAGGAGATTTTATTGTCCGTCTGCTTTATATTCACCCAGATCATTTTAATAAGGATATTCTTGAGGTTTTTAAAAACGACAGTCGTTTTGTTCATTATTTTGATATTCCCTTTCAGTCTGGCGATGATGAAATCATAAAAAAAATGAACCGGTGCGGAAGTCAGCAGCATTATCTTGAAATGATTGAGAATATCAGAAAAGAACTTGGCGAATGTATGATTCGTACTACTTTTTTGACAGGATTTCCCGGCGAAACTGATGAAAATGCCGAAAATACTAAAAAATTCCTGAAATTGCTGCAGCCGGATTGGTCGGGATGTTTTCCGTACAGTCGTGAAGAGGACACGCCTGCTTATAATATGAAAAATCGTGTTTCTGAAAAAATCGCGAAACAGAGGGCATCCGAACTTGAAAAAAATCAGACTGAAATTACTCAAAAAAAGCTGAAAGCCTTTGTTGGCCGGCAGTTAAACGTAATCATCGAAGAAATTATTGATTCTGATGAAAATGTGCAGAATGATGCGGAAGGACTTGCAATTGGGCGGGGGTGGTTTCAAGCTCCGGAAGTTGACGGTTGCATTGTTATCCGCTATGACAGCGACAGTAAAACGGAACGTGAGGCAATAAAAACCGGTAATGTTGTGAAAGTTCAGATTCTTGCTGTTACTGGCGTAGATCTTGATTCAAGATTTGTAAGTCTTGAAAAAGAATACAAAGATAACGGAAAACTTGGATTTTTGTACAAATAGAATTGGGAACCTCTAAAAATTGCGATGTTTTAATTCTTTATATTTTAACGAATTAAAATTCGAAAGGTTCTCTAGAAAAGTATCGGAAATGATTTTTTAGAGATGTCCTTATCAGGCAAATCCGCCGGAGAGTCTTTGGTTATGGATGAAAATTTACAGAAATATATTGATGTCCTGAATGATGAACAGAAAGCCGCTGTAATTCACGAAGGAAAATCTCTTTTGATTCTTGCAGGGGCGGGATCAGGAAAAACAAGGGTTATTACAACAAAAATTGCCTGGCTTATAAGTGAAAAAAATATTCCGCCATATCAGATTTTGAGCGTGACTTTTACAAAAAAAGCGGCAAACGAAATGCGCGAAAGGGCCATTGTAATTGACGCTCGTGCCGCAGAGGCGCAAATCAGGACATTCCATTCTTTTGGTTCGTGGTTTTTGCGCCGTTACAATGAGGAAGCCGGTCTTGAAAAATCCTTTACGGTTTATGACGACGACGATATGGTCAGCCTTGTAAAAAAAGCTTGTCCGCATTTAAAGCAAAAAGACGCAAAACTGGCCGCACATCAGATTTCTCTTGCAAAAGATTATTGTCTTGGTCCTGATGATGATTTGAGCATTATTGCCAGTGAATATGATTTAAACGACATTTACAAACGCTATAATCAGCGTCTGCGTTCTACCGGAAATGCTGATTTTGGCGATTTGATTATGCTTCCGGTTTTGATTTTAAAAAATAATCCTCAGATTGCCTCTTATATTCACAATCGTTTTAAAGTAATCATGGTTGATGAATATCAGGATTCAAACATTGCTCAGTACAAACTTTTGCAGGAACTTTCCGGGGTTCGTGAAAATTCTGATAATTATGTTTGTGTGGTTGGCGATGATGACCAGTCCATTTATAAATTCCGTGGCGCAGAAGTTCAAAATATTCTTGATTTTCCTAAAAAATTTCCCGGAACTGACATTATAAGGCTTGAACGAAATTACCGTTCCACTGCTAGAATTTTGAATGCCGCGAGTCTTGTTGTAAAAAATAATGAAAATCGGCTTGGCAAAACTTTAATTGCGGACAGAGGAGAAGGCGGACAGCCAGTTATGATTTTTACGATGGATCAGAATGCGGAGGCAAAACTTTGCGGAGATTTGATTCAAAAATATGTGGAGCAAGGCACTTCGCCAAACGGAAATGTCCACAAATATTCGGACTGGGCTCTTTTGTACAGGACTAATGCACAGTCTCTTAATTTTGAAAAAGAATTTTTGCGACGGAAAATTCCCTACAAGGTTGTTGGCTCTCTGAAATTTTATGAACGTGAAGAAATTAAAGATGCTCTTGCGTATCTTTCGCTGGTTGCAAATGCGCGTGACGAAATTTCTTTTAGGAGGATTATAAATAAACCTGCACGCGGAATTGGTGAAAAAACTCAGGATAATATTCTTGCTTCGGCACTGGTGGTCGAAGAAAAAGAAGGCGATTTTGTTCAGTATTATAAAAATCTTTTTGAAGTTTTAAAAACACAAAAAGAAAAATTGAGCAAAAAGGCTTCTGAGGGGACCGGCAATTTTATAAAACTTTACGAAAATCTGAATAATTTTTTTGAAACTCATAAAAATTCAAAAGAAAAGAAGCTTTCTGATTTTATTGAACGTTTGATTATTGATTCTGAACTTGAAGATTATTATATGACTCAAGACGAAATTGAAGGTTCAACAAAAAAAGACAACCTGCGGGAATTTATAAACTCTGCCGTGCCGTATGAATGTTCCCCGGAAGGTTTGACGGAATTTCTTGATGCAATAAATCTTGACCGTTCACTTGAAGAAGAAAACGACAATGGCAGCGCCGATGCGGTTACTTTGATTACAATTCATAACACAAAAGGTCTTGAGTACAATAACGTAATTATTACGGGACTTGAAGAAGGAGTTTTTCCACGTGCAAATAAAACTGGCGCGGAACTTGAAGAAGAACGTCGGCTTTTTTATGTTGGAATTACCCGTGCAAAAAATCAGCTTTTTGTAACTCTTGCGTCAAAACGTTGCCTTTACGGACGCTGGGAATATATGCGTCCAAGTATTTTTGCAAGCGAAGCGGCTTTGGCATTTAAATTGCTTGGTTCCGTGCCTTTTGGATTTAATGTTTCCGTGAATAAAAATAAACCGAATATAAGCAGTTTTGGAAAAGACGCTTCCGGTTTTGCATGTTCAAATCGTGGTGCAGAAGATTCATCTTTTGGCGAAAAATCCGGAATTGCAAAAAAATATGCAAAAGGAACGAAGATTTATCATGATGAATACGGAAATGGTGTTATAATTTCAGCAGGGCTTAACGAAGGTGAATATTTAATTGAAGTTTTGTTTGAAAGCGGATTTAAAAAGAAATTTTTACCTGAATATCAGGAAAAATCTTTGCAGATAATGAAAGTATGATGAGAGATAAAGTATGCTTCAATAGTTAAGAAAGTTCTTGAAATTGTGACGACTAGAAATTGAGGTATTTTTATGAAATTAAGACAGAAATTTTCTTTTGCAGTGATAGCTTCTGTTTTGCTGGTTCTGATTTTGACCGCGCTGACTTTGTACGGTTCGCGCCGGATATTAAATTATAAAAATTATCAGCATATGCAGCTTGAAACAAAGGCAAATCTGAGTGATTTAATTGATTATCTGGAACAACTTGACAACTGGGGCTTTAAAACCAGTACCGCATATCGTGAGTGGGAAGAAATTGTAAAGGCTCTTGACGGAAATTTTGATTATTTGAAAGATGCTCCTGTTACAAGGGAGGTTTCTGATGATTTTAGGGAACTTCTTTTGCAAACCGGAAATTTGTGGGAACTTCTGAAAAACCGTTTTTCCCCGGTAGAAAATGATTTAAAACTGATTCAGGAAAAAAAACTTCCGATTGGTGTAAAAACTCACGTTGAAACTAGCGGTGTGCGTTACGCTGTAAGACGTCTGCCTGATGATGAAACTTTGCAAGAAATTCTTGAGCTGGTAGAAAAAATTCATGACCAGATTAACGGAATAAGGCGCTGTTATAAATCTTTGAATCAGGTTGTAATAAAAACATCTTATTTGATGGAAAATATCATTACCGTACAGCAAAAGATTGTAACGATTACTTCTATTTCGTTAGCGTTAATTGTCTGCATTTTGCTTGCCTGCCTTATAACGCTGATGACTAGTAAAGTTACTAAGCGGATTATAAAAGTCAGGAATCTTTCTGAAGTCTTGTCTGAGAAAAATTTTACGGAAAGTTTAAAACCTGAAGGCAGCGATGAAATGCGTTCCCTTATGACTAATATGAATAATATGGTTTTGCAGGTGAACGAGTTTTTTCAGATGGTAAAAAATTCCGCGAATAAAGCAATTGCTTCAGGAACTTTGATTGGCGAATCTGCAAAAACCATTGCAAATGCAACGAACGAAATTAATTCAAATATCGAAAATATTGATGCAAAATTCAGTGAAATTTCAAACGCTATTGAACGTTCCGTGAACTATATTGCAGAAATGGACGTTCAGATTGATGTTCTTGTTGAAAGTAATCAAAAACAGACTGTATCAATTTCTGATTCAAATAATTCTGTAAATGAAATTGTAAGTGCCCTTGAAAAAATTAATATGATGGCTGTTGAAAGAACCGGAAATGCCCAGGAAATACATAATCTGATTGAAGATGGTGACAGGAAAGTTTCTGCAGTTTGCGATGTTCTCCGTAACGTAACCGCAAAACTAGACGAAGTAAAGGGCGTTATTGGAATAATCAATAATGTTGCAAAAAAAACAAATCTCCTTTCTATGAATGCAGCAATTGAATCTGCACATGCGGGCGAAGCCGGAAAAGGTTTTGCCGTTGTTGCCGGTGAAATTCGAAGTCTTTCTGATATGACTGCCACAAATGCTGAAAAAATTGAAAATGTTATAAAAAGCATTGTTGATTCTGTTTCTGAAGCAAACCGTTCAAGTCTGGCCGCTTCTTCTGCGTACGAAAAAGTTAGCGTACATGCGGACAATGTTGTAAATTCTCTGATTGAAATTACAAAAGGAGTTGGGGTAATTGATGAGCAGATGCATCAGATAAAGTCTAATACGGAAGAAACAGCGGAAGTTGCCGGCCAGATAAACGCTTATTGTTCTGATATTGCAAAAAAACAGGCAAATATTTCTGATGAAGTTGAAACTGTGAACCTTCAGTGCCGGGAAACAATGGACGCTATCAGTCATATAAAAAATGAAACCGGGGCAATCGTACAGAAAATGAGCGAAGTTACGGAAATTTCTGAAACAAATAACAAAAATATGGCTGATTTGAAAAATGTTCTTGCAGAGTTTAAAACTTCCGGCGCGGACACGAAGTTAGCGGTTACACCAAAAACCAGCAGCGCGGATGCGAACTTAACGGTAACACCGAAAATCAGCAGCGCGGACACGAAGTTAGCGGTTACACCGAAAACCAGCAGCGCAGACGCGAACTTAGCGGTTACACCGAAAACCAGCAGCGCGGACGAGAAGTTAACGGTAACACCGAAAATCAGCAGCGCGGATGCGAAGTTAACGGTAACACCGAAAATCAGCAGCGCGGATGCGAAGTTAGCGATAACGCCGAAAACCAGCAGCGCGGACGAGAAGTTAACGGTAACACCGAAAACTACCGGCGCGGACACAAAACCACCAGTAACACAAAAACCTGCGGTAAAACCGAAAACTTTGCCAAAAAATGACGCTATGGTGGAAATTTCACTGGACGAATTTTTGTGATAGGGAACTGACGGTTTTTCGGGGCAAAAAGGCCCGGTTATGGAGTACCTGTGAAGTTTGCTTGAGCAAACGAAACAGAAGCCCGGAAGGGCACAATTTGTGCCCTGAGGACTTTGAGCGGGGGAGCGAAGTGCGGAACAACCGTTTGTCGTGGCATTGGCCCAGTACTGAAAAAAACATTTTCCTAGGTTGGAAATTTTAATATAATGGGAGCATTATGAGAGCAAAAACCTTTAAGGGTGGTATACATCCTAAAGAGATGAAGGAACTGAGCAATAAATGTCCGATAAAAGACGTTTTTCCTTCATCTAAAACTGTCACAATTCCTGTGACTCAGGGCGGTGCACCAAATTCGCCGCTTGTTAATGTTGGGGATCTTGTTGCTAAAGGGCAGATTATTGCAAATGGCGACAAATTTATGAATTGTCCGGTTCATTCTTCTGTTTCTGGCAAGGTAAAGAAAATTCAGAAGTGTCTTGTAACCGGTAATCAAGAAGTTCCGTGTATTATTGTTGAAGCTGATGATGAAAATCGTACGGCTTATATGGAAGTTCTAGATCCGTTTTCTTGTAGTCACGAACAGGCTATTGAACGTATTAAAAATGCAGGAATTGTCGGTATGGGCGGTGCTTCGTTTCCGGCTCACGTAAAGTTAAATCCTCCTGAAGATAAAGAAATTGAATATGTCCTTGTTAATGCGGCTGAATGTGAACCGTATTTGACTTGTGATGAGCGAACTTTACAGGAAAACACAGAAAAAGTGATAGATGGTCTTGCGATTGTGCTTCATTTAACCGGTGCTTACGGAATTATTGCGCTTGAGGACAACAAGGCTTACATAAAACCTCTTCTTGATCAGACTATTAATGCAAAATGTTATGGCGATGACATGAAAGTTCAGCTGGTAAAGACAAAATATCCTCAAGGGTCTGAAAAATTCATTGTTTCTGCGTGTCTTGGTGTTGAAATTCCTTCTGCAAAGTTGCCGGCGGATGCGGGTTGTATTATTTGTAATGTTGGAACTGTCTGCGCAATTTCTGATGCATTCAGAGAAGGCAAACCGTTGATTGAGCGTGCCTTGACTATCAGCGGTGGTGCGGTAGAAAATCCGTGTAACATAAGAGTGCCGGTTGGTACTTTGATTTCTGATTTGATGCCTGAGGTTTTTAATTTAAAGGAAGAACCTGCAAAGATTATCAGTGGCGGTCCAATGATGGGATTTGCGATGATAAATGCTTCGTTTCCGGTTGCAAAAGGAACTTCCGGCGTTACATTTTTGACAGAAAAAGAAACTTATCTTGAGGATGAAGATCAGTGCATCGGCTGCGGTTATTGTATAAGAACTTGTGCAATGCATTTGAATCCGTGCCTTATTTTGCGGGAACTTAAATCTGCAAATCTTGATAAAGCAAAGAAATACGGTTTGATGGATTGTATTGAGTGTGGCTGTTGTGCTTATGTTTGTCCTGCAAAAATCAGGATTGTACAGCGTGTAAGGCTTGGAAAATCTATGGTGCGTGCAAAAATGGCGGAACAAAAAGCAAAAGCTGATGCGGAAAAAGCTCGTGCGGCGGAAAAATCAGGAGGTGCAAAATGAGTTTTCTTTCTTCAAGCCCTCATTTTAAATCAAAATTAAATACTCAGACTATTATGCTGACAGTTCTGATGGCTTTGCTGCCAGAATGTATTGAAGGCGTTGTTATTTTTGGATGGAAAGCTTTAGTCACAATTCTTGTTTCTGTTGCAGGATGCGTTGGTTTTGAAGCCTTGTTTCAGTTTATTACAAAGCAGAAAATCGTTGTAAAAAATCTTTCTGCGGCAGTTACCGGAGTTTTGCTTGCTCTTGTAATTCCGCCGACAGTTCCAGTCTGGATGGTTTTGCTTGGTGACTTGGTTGCCATTGTTATTGCCAAAGGTCTTTTTGGTGGAATTGGAAGCAACGTTTTTAACCCGGCATTAACAGGTCGTGCCTTTTTGTTTATCAGTTTTCCTGCAGTTCTTGGTGCAAACTGGCTTGATCCTCATCTTTTAAAAAGCGGAAAAACTGGTCTTGATGCAGTTACTTCTGCGACGGTTTTGAGTCAGGTAAAGGCTGGAACTTTGGAAAATTTTGATTATCTTCAGTATTTTTGGGGAAACAGAGCCGGATGTATTGGTGAAACTTCAATTTTCTGGATTTTGATTTCTTTTGCATTTTTGCTTGTTTCTCACATTATTGACTGGCGTGCTCCGCTTGCAATGGTTGGGACGGTTGTTGCCGGAACTTTTATAAAAGGACTTTGTACCGGCGGTGGTGTTTTGGGTGCTTCAAATGATGTTCTGATTGCACTTTTGACTGGAGGTTTGCTTTTTGGTGCAACGTTTATGATTACTGATTATTCAACTGCTCCGGTTACAAAACCTGGTCGTTGGATTTTCGGTTTTGGAGCGGGACTTATAACGTTCCTTATCAGAAGTTTTGGCGGTTATCCAGAAGGCGTAATGTTCAGTATTCTTATTATGAATGCCCTGGCTCCGCTTTTGAATAATCTGACTGGAAGAATGTACGGATATGGACGGAAAGGTCATAAACGGCCTGCGCATCCGGCAATGGTTCAGGATTTTGATATTGAAAATTCAAAGCCAAGAAATCTTGACGGGGAGGCAGCAGAATGAGTGAAGTAAGCGCAAAAAATGACGGTTTTGGCTCAATGATAAAACTTGGACTTGTCCTTGCTCTTTATGCCACCGTTTCTTGTACAGTTCTTGCCGTTGTAAATAATTTTACGGCACCAAAAATTGCTCATAATCAGGAAGTAAAAATCAATAATGCAATGAAAGCATTTTTTGCAGATGATAATTTGACTTTTGAATCTGTTAGTGATTATGAACCGGCAACTTCCGGAACTATAAAAATTGAACAGGTGATTATTGCTAAAGACGGTGAGAAAATTACCGGTGGGGCAGCGCAGGTTTCCGGTCCGACGTATGATCAGGGAACAATTCTTGTTGGAATGAAAGCTGACGGCACGGTTACGGGGCTTCAGTTTTTAAAATTGAGCGATTCTCCGGGATTTGGACTTAAAGCAAATGATTCAACCTTTCAGTTGCCGAGCGGTAAAACTTTTTACGGTCAGTTTGAAGGAAAAAATGCAGCGGAAGGTTTTAAATCCGGCGTAAATTTTGATGCAATTTCCGGTGCAACAATCACTAGTGACGGTGTTGCAGGGCTTTTAAACGAAGGTACAGGCTGCCTTTTTAAGTATTTTGCAAAACATAATGGAGGACAGAATGAATAATAAATTTAAGATTTTGACAAATGGATTTATTCGGGAAAATCCTCTGTTGGTTTTAAATATAGGGCTTTGTTCTTCGCTTGGCGTTACAACAAGTATTTTTAATGGACTTGGCATGGGCATGGGAATGACGTTCGTTCTTTTGATGAGTGAAATTGTAATCAGTTTATTCAGAAAAAAGATTCCGTCCTCAATTCGTCTGCCGGTTTTCATTATTATTATTGCGGCCTTTACTACAATTGTTCAGTTGTTTTTAAATGCTTATGTAGAAAGTCTTTATGATGCTCTGGGGGTTTTTCTTCCGTTGATTGTCGTTAACTGCATTATTATGGGTCGTGTAGAAGCTTTTGCTTCAAAAAATCCTGTTGGAGACTGTGTCCTTGATGCAATTGGAATGGGGATTGGATATACATTCGTGCTTGTTTTGATTTCATTCTTCCGTGAACTTCTTGGCGGTGGCACTTTGATGTCCGGTACAGCACTGAAATTGACACTTATTCCGGAAGATTTCAGAATTGGTATTTTTAATTCTGCACCGGGGGGATTTATTGTGTTCGGACTTCTTGCTGCTGCGGTTCAGGCATTAAAAACTCGTTCCGGCAAAAAACATGATGCAGAAAAGAAGTGCAGCGAATCTGGCTGTGAATCTTGTAAAGCTTCTTGTGAATCAAATCAAGAATCAAAAATAGTTGCAGAAAAATCATCTGAATCGCTTACTGGAAAAACTGCCGTAACAGAAACAAAATCTGAAAAATCAGACGGGGAGAACGCATAATGACAGCAATTCTTTCACTTTTAATAAAATCTGCAATTGTAGATAACGTAGTATTTATTCAGTATCTTGCAATTTGTCCTTTTATTGGTATGACCAGCGAAACCGACAAGGCTGCGGGAATGGGAATTGCAACTTCGTTTGTAATTGTACTGGCAACTGCGGTTACCTGGCCGATTTATAAACTGATTATGGTTCCTCTTCATTTGGAATTTTTGCAGACTCTGATGTTTATTCTTGTAATTGCCTCTTTAGTTCAACTGGTTGAATTTTTCCTTAAAAAATCAATTCCAGGCCTTTATAAATCAATGGGCGTGTACCTTGCTTTGATTACGACAAACTGTGCCGTACTTGGTGTAACAATTAACTGCATCAGTAAAAATTATAATTATGGTTACAGTTTGGTTTATGCTTTAGGAACTGCATTAGGATTCCTTTTGAGCATGGTAATTATGAGCGGTGTACGAAGCAGAATTAAAACCGCGAAGATTCCTAAGGCGTTTCAGGGTACTCCAATTCTGTTTATTGCTGCCGGACTTTTGAGCCTTGCATTCCTTGGATTCAAAGGATTGATTAAGTAAAGGGGGATCTATGAATTCAATTTTAGCGACTGTAATAGTGGCTCTTGTGATTGGCTTTTTACTTGGTCTTTTGCTAGGGCTTTTCAAGAAAATATTTTTTGTAAAAGTTGACCCTAAAGTCAGCGAGGTACGGGATGTTCTTTCCGGTGCAAACTGTGGTGGCTGTGGATTTGCCGGTTGTGATGCCTTTGCAGAAGCGGTTGTAAAAGGTGAAGCTCCTGTTACCGGTTGTGTTGCCGGTGGTGCTGCCTGTGCAGAAAAAGTTGCGGCCGTGCTTGGTGTTAGCGCTGGAGAATCTGTTCCAAAAGTTGCATTTCTTGCCTGTAATGGAACAAATGATGTTGCACAGAATCGCGGAAATTATAATGGTGTAAAAACGTGTGCTGCAGTGCAATTAACTTCTAACGGCTCAAAAAAATGTTCTTTTGGATGTATTGGACTTGGGGATTGTGTTGAAGTCTGCCCTTTTGGCGCGCTTTCCATGTCAGAAAACGGACTGCCTGCTGTTGACCGTTCAAAATGTGTTGGTTGCGGAAAGTGTGTAAAAGCCTGTCCAAAACATCTTTTTGTTCTTATGCCGGCAAATACAAAAGGTCCCCTTGCTGCCTGTTCGTGCCATTCTGATAACAAACCTCAGATTCGCAAAGACTGTGCAAAGGGATGCTTTAAATGCGGTATGTGTGCAAGAAAATGTCCAGTCCAGGCAATAGACTTAAGTTCAGGAATTCCGTCAATTGATTATGAAAAATGTACTCAGTGCGGAGCTTGTATTGCCACTTGTCCTGACAAAGTTCTTGCAATGTTTTAATTTTTACGAAAAACTACCGGTAATTTTTTGATTACTGGCGGTCAAGGATTTCGGCCATCGCCGGTGTGTATTGATTTTTTTCATCATACATTATCAGCGGTGGCTCAATTTTTAAATCCGGTTTGTAATTTGGTCGCCCTTCAATAAGTGCCATTTCCGCTTTCATATTTATTTTGGGATATATAATTTTTAATCTTCGCACAGTAAGATGAGATTTTTCCATTGTAGAAAAAATTTCAGAAAGACGGTAGGGACGGTGAATCATATAAAAACTTCCGTTTGGCTTTAAAAGCCACGCCGCGCCCTGCACAATCTGTTTAAGATTACAAAAAACTTCGTGCCGCGCTATTGTTTTTTCGTCCGTGGAATTTTTACTCGACTGTTCAACTGTCATATACGGCGGATTTGAAATTACAATATCAGCACTTTGAGCTTTAAAATCTTTCGTAATATTTTTTATATCTCCGCGGATAATTTTTATGCAATCTTCAAGATGATTCAGATTCACGGATTTTTGCGCAAGTTTCACAGCCTGTTCTTGAATTTCTATTCCTGTAAAAAAAAATTGATTTTCTGTGTGTTTGATTTTTCCCTGCAAAAGAAGCGGAAGAATACCGTTGCCACAGCCCAAATCAAAAATCTGTTGTTCCTTTTTTGAATTTTTGAGTTTTACAAAATCCGCAAGTAGAACGGCGTCAATTCCAAAGCAGAACGAGGAGCTATTCTGCATAATTTTAAATCCGTTTTTTAAAATATCAGTTCTTTCAGCCATAAAACTATTATAAAGAATTTGTTTAAAAACGTCTTTTGCGATTTTTTGATGTCAAATTTTTGTAGATTTGTACATTTTCATTCATAAAATCTGTATATTTACTGTATGAAAAAGAAAAATCAGAAAATATTTTTAATTTTTATTGCACTTGTCGCTGTTGCAGTGTGTGTGTATTTTTTTATTCCGGAAAATTCTTCAAAATCAAATAAAACTGATTATTCAGAATTTTATGAACAGATTTCAAAAGGCGAAGTTGCTAGTGCGGAAATTAGGGAAAATAAAATTACTTACAAAAAAACTGGGGACGATAAGACAGTTTTTGTTACACAAAATCCTTCGTCGCCGTCTTTGCACGAATATCTTTTAATGAATGGCGTTGAAGTTAAAGTTGAAAAAAAAGCATCAGAAATTTTCGATATGATTTTTAATGTATTCTTTTATATTTTTATCATTTTCATAATTTTTATTGCTTATCGTAAAGTTTTTGCTCCTGCAAGTTTTAAAATTGTCCGCAAAACCGGAGTAAAATTCGATGACGTTATTGGTATGGACAGACTGAAAAAAGATATGAGTCAGATTGTAGACATCATGAAAAATCCCACCGCCTATGCCAAAAAAGGAATCAGAATGCCAAAAGGAGTTTTGATGGAAGGCGAACCTGGAAACGGAAAAACTCTGTTTGCGAAAGCAATGGCTGGTGAAGCTAAAGTCAATTTTATTGCAACAAAGGCAACTGATTTTGAAAGTATGTTTATGTCAATTGGTCCGATGAAAGTAAAAACTTTGTTCAGAAAAGCACGCCATCATTCTCCGTGCATTGTTTTTATTGATGAATTTGACGGAATCGGTACAAAAAGGAATTATTCCGGCTCTGGAATTGAAACTGAAAATACCCGCATTGTTACGGCACTTTTAAATGAACTTGATGGTTTTGAACCTGCCAGTGGAGTTCTTGTTCTTGCGGCAACAAATTCAATTCATGCACTTGATGAAGCACTCATTCGTCCTGGTCGTTTTGATTTGAAATTTTCAGTTCCATATCCGTCAACTGCAGAACGTGAAAAACTTGTTCAAAAATATTCAAAATCTCATACGGCTGAATGTTCTGTTCAGTTGCTTGCAAAAATGTTTGATGGCTATTCGTGTGCAAAAATTGAATCAGTGTTAAATAAGGCAGCCCTTATAGCTAGTCAAGATAACCGCACGGAATTTTCTCTAGAAGATGTAAAAAGGGCAGAAAAAAGTGTATCAGGGCATCCTTAAAAACTCATTTACAATGCTTTATTTAGAGATATATGCGAGTTCTAATTCGTTAAAATACAACGAATTAAAATATCGCGTTTTTAGAAGTTCCCATCACAAAATCTTTTTCCAAAGTTAAAAAATGCAAAAAAAAGTGCGCCAAAAGCGCACTTTCAAATAACTGGGCCGACAGGATTCGAACCTGTGGAATGAAGGCACCAAAAGCCTTTGTCTTACCGCTTGACGACGGCCCAATTATTCTTTTTCAAGAATGTAGATACCATTCTAATCTACTTCGCCACCAATTTCAACATGTCCAGCATTATATTCTGCAATTATTTGATCCTGTAATGCATTTCTGAATTCAGGACTGATTGGATGCGCAACATCTTTATATTCGCCGTTTGCCGTTTTTCTGCTTGGCATTGCAATAAATAAGCCAGATTTTCCTTCAATGATTTTTACATTGTGAACAACAAAACAATTGTCAAACGTAACAGTAACGTAAGCTTTTAACTTACCTTCATCCTCAACTTTTCTGATTCTCAATTCTGTAATCTGCATATTATCCTCCGCAAAGTACATTTAGACCGTTTCTACAAGTTTACAATTCCATTTTTGAGCAAGCATTTTACATATTGAGTCAGCTTCTCGCCTTGATGTAAACATTCCAAAAACTGTTGACCCTGAGCCCGACATTTCAGAGTAACAACATTCGGCTCTCCCCATATCTTCCAGAGCATTACGAACTTCAGAGAGAGAATTCATAATGACTGGTGTAAAAGAATTCTTAAAAGTCCATTCCTGAAGTGATTTATTGTAAATAAACTCAAGATCAGAAAAATCTGGACATTTTACAGAATTTCCCTTTTCAAAATAATCATCCAGTAAAGCATAGGCTTCTTTTGTTGAAGATTTGCTTTCTGGAAAAATAAGAACAAGCGGCAAACCCGTCCTACCGTTAATTTTTTTTACAACTTCGCCCCGTCCACTGACTAAGGCACAGTTTTTACCATCATCATCTGAATGCATAAAGAAAAAAACATCACTCCCGGTTTTAGTGGCAATAAAATCTTTTTCTTTTTCAGACAAATGGATTTTGCAAATCTGTTCCAGTCCACGAATCAAGGCCGCTGCATCTGCAGATCCACCACCTAAGCCGCCTCCGGAAGGAATTCCTTTTTTCAACAAAATATTTACAGAAGGAATTTTGATTTTATTTTCAAATAATTGTTTAAAAGCACCGTAGGCCTTTGTAAGTGTATTTTCCGAAGGTAAGTTCATCTGATTGCAAATGACATTGCAAAAAGGTTCAGAGTTTGTTTCTGAAATAATCAGTTCATCAAAAAGACTGATTGTTTGGAAAATACCTTCAATGTTATGAAATCCTTTATTAACTCCGCTTTTGCAAACAGGCAAAACATTCAGTCCAAAATTGATTTTTGCATAAGCTTTTACCATGATTTCATTCATCTATTTAATTATAGAGCAATTTTCCCCAAAGTCAAAAAAAACAAAAATATTTGTAAAAGGTACTAATTAAGGCTAACTCTAAAAAATCATTTTTATACTTTTTTAGAGAGACTTTCTAGTTTTAATTCGTTGTGTTTTAACAAATTACGAAAGCGTCTTTTTAAAGTTACCTTTAAAAATTGCAATTTTTAGAGACTCACTTAAATTTTTATCAAAAAAAGTTGAGGAATTACAACAACTGCAAAAAATAAAAGACTTATGATTGAAAAAGTTTTTATAAACTTCCAGGCATTTTTTAAGCCTTTGAACTCTCGGCTGTAAATTCTTAAATTTATTACACTTGCAAGACTCCCGATTATTGAACACAGTCCTGCACTGTCCAAACCGTAAAGAAGTGCTTTTAAATTTGAAATTTCACTACCGGTAAAAGGCCACAAGACAATACTTGCAGGTACGTTGGAAATTATCTGACTCAAAAGAATACTCCAGATATATTCGTGATTCTTTACTGTTCTGTTCAAAAAATCTGCGACTTTTGCGTTTGAACAAATTGAAGAAGAAAATACAAAAAAACAGAAAAAAGTTAACAAAAGTACATAATCAGTTTTTAAAAGAATTTTGCGGTCAAAAATCAAAATTATGATTGCTGTAAAAAGCGTTACAAACGGCCAGAATTTTGTGCGGCTAACGACTGTAAAAATGACAAGACAAAACATTAAAATGTATAAAATCCTTTTTCCTTTGCGTTCTGCAAGCCATTCTTGAGAAATATTTTCCTTTTGAATTAAAATTTCTTCTTTTTCATCTTTTTTAAAAAGGAACAGAATGAATAAATAAAGCAGAAAAAAACTGAAAATCCAAAGAGGAAACATAAGTTTTATGAAATTCCATGCAGAAATCCCGCTTTGACTGAAAATATAAAGGTTTTGAGGGCTGCCAAAAGGTGTTAAAAGTGAACCTCTGATAGCCGCAATGTTTTCAAAAGTCAAAACTGGCAGAATGTATTTTTCTTTATTTCCGGCCTTAAAAAGTAAAATTGTGAGTGGAACAAAAATTATGAGCGAAACGTCATTTGTAACAAACATTGAGCTAAAAAACACGCCGTATACAAGAAACGCTGTAAGATGTCTCATTTTTTTTAGATTTGCGCAACGTTTTAAAAGCGGAGAAAAAATATTTTCGTTTTTAAATCCTTCAAGAACGGTCAGAAGCATAAAAAGAGTCGCAAGAGTTTTCCAATCAATGCCGGCCATAAGATGAGGTCCTGGTGGAGTTATAAAAAGTGAAATAACGGCTGCAATCACTGAAACAGACAGCATAGGTTCTTTTTTTAAGAAATTTTTAACAGAAAACATAAAAGAATAATAACGTTAAAAATAAGTCGTTTAAATAGTTGCCTAAAAATCTGTTATTCAGGGCATCTTTAAAAAAATCATTTACAATGCTTTATTTAGAGATACATGCGACTTTTAATTCGTTAAAATAAAAGGAATTAAAACATCTCGTTTTTAGATGTTCCTTTCACAAATAAAAAATTGAGTTTTGAAATTTTGCGGTTATAATTTTAGGTAACTTTAGTAATTCCACTTAATCACAGCTTAACGGAGGCGTTTTCTTGGGAATTGAATTATTTTCTTTAGGGGCAGCTCAAGAAGTTACGGGTTCTAAACATATTTTTTCCATTGATGGACGTATGTTTATGGTCGATTGCGGTGCTTTTCAGGGCAGACGTAAAATTTCTGATGAAAAAAATCGTACTTTTGATTTTGATATAGAAAAACTTGAGTCTGTAATTTTGACTCATGGGCATCTGGATCATTGTGGGTTGTTACCGGTTTTGAGCAAAAAAGGTTATCAGGGAAATATTTATGCAACTCCAGCAACAAGAGATATTGCGAATCTTGTTATGATGGACAGTGCAAGAATTCAGGCGCGTGATGCAGAATATCTTGCAAAACAGGCAGCAAAAAAGGGAAAAAAATTTACCTGGCGTCCACTTTTTGATGAAACTGACTGTGTTTCTACTGCAAATCAGATTATTTCACTTTCTTATAACAGAAAAATGTTTATTGCTCCGGACGTTCAGCTTGAATTTTATGACGCGGGGCATATTTTAGGTTCGTCATTTGCTTCCGTCACAATAAATCCGAATGTAAAAGAACCAGAAAAAGAAACAAGAATTCTTTATACAGGAGATATTGGACGCAACTGCAAACCGATTATCAGAAATCCTGCTTTAAATATGCCTGCTCCGGATTATATTTATCTTGAATCCACTTATGGTAACAAACTTCACGAAGATCATGTTTTTGCAATGAAAGAACTTGAACGCATTGTGAGAGATGCTTGCGCTAAAAAAGGAAAAATCATTATTCCGTCATTTGCGATTGAACGTGCACAGGAACTTGTGTTTTATCTGCATCTTCTTACTGATAAGAAAAAAATTCCGGTGCTTCCAATTTATGTTGATTCTCCTATGGCTTCTAATGTAACTTCCGTTTTCCGTGTTCATCCGGAATGTTATGATGAAAGTGTAAATGAAGCATTTTTAAAGCATCACAAAAACCCTTTTGGATTTAATTCTCTTTCGTATACGACTAGCGTTGAAGAATCTAAGGCTTTGAATAAAAAAGAAGGTCCAATGATTATAATTTCTGCGGACGGAATGTGTGAAGCTGGCCGAATTCTCTATCATCTTGCAAATGAAATTTCTAATCCTAAGAATACGATTTTGATTGTCGGATATATGGCAGAAAATACTCTTGGACGAAAAATCAGGGATGGACAGAAAGAAGTCAATATTCTTGGAGATTTGTATCACGTAAATGCAAAAGTTGAGCAGATTAACGCTTTTAGTGCTCACGCGGATTACAGTGAAATGATAACCTGGCTTAAAAATATTGATACGTCGCGCCTGAAGAAAATTTTTCTTGTTCACGGCGAAAAAGATCAGCAGGAAGGTTTTAAAAATCACCTTGCAGAAGCAGGATTTTCTAGCGTAGAAATTGTTGAAGAAGGCAGAAAGTACATCATATAAAGGCTATCTCTAAAAACCGGTGCATCTTATGAATCCCCTGAAGTCAGCAGTTTTGCAGAAGAAGTTCTTTTGATAGCACAGTAAAAATTTTGGAATCAGGGGTTCTTTTTTAATGAGATGCTGAAACAAGTTCAGCATGACATTATTTTTTAGACAGCCCATGTCTTTTTACTGGCCGAGTTTCTGGCAGAGCGGCAAAAGCTGTTCGATTGCGGCTACT
>CAVJCY010000049.1:0-19989 GCA_963648145.1 bacterium
AAAACATCGCGTTTTCAAAGATACCTCTAAAAATTGCAATTTTTAGAGGTTCCCTTATATTTTTCAAGTGACTTAGAAACTTTATAACAGAAAATTATAATATGTAAACTTTGTTTTTTTTGTTGTAAACTTTAAGAAAATCTATTTTATCAGGGTAAAAATTAATTTCAGGGGCGGAATATGAAAAATTCGTTTGGAAAAATTATTTTTGTTTTTATGTCAGTTCTTTTTTGTGTCGGAGTTTTTGGCTGTACAAAAAATGATGACGTTAATGTTAAAACTGAAAAAAAAGCAATTTCGGAAAAGGTAAGTAAGATTGCCACAGAAAGTGTTGCTGCAGTTTTAAATCAGCCTGTAAAAAAAGGTACGATTACATTTGCAGATATGACTGATTTTTTTAAGCCGGATTATTCAGCGGTTGTGTTGGAGAATGTTGCACAAAATTCAGTTGCAAAGACGGGAAGTAAAAAATCATCTGATTCTAAAAAAACAGAAAACGTAATTCCGGGGCTTAGAAAACTTGATTCTTACAAGACAAAATATTCTACAAAGAAGCCTGAATTATATAAAGCAGAGGAAAATTATGATGAAGCCGAATTGCAAAAAGAAATTGCCCAAGCTGATAAAACTACTTTTACTGTAGAAAATTGGGGTCCTCAGCAGGTTGTGGTTTCTGAAAGTGAAAATCCGGTTTTTTACGTTTATTTTTCGCAACCTGTTCACGCATTGAGTGCATTAACGGAACCTTCTGAAACTAGCGAAATTATGAAAATTGAACCGCAATTAAAAGGTGTTTTCAGATGGTATGGAACAAAAATGCTTGCGTTTGAATCTTCACAGGCAGCAAGTCCCGCTCAAAAATATACAATCAGCATAAAATCTGATTTAAAGGCTTTGAGCGGCGCAAAACTTTCCGGTCAGACTAGTTTTTTTACCAAGGCTGCGGAATTAAAAATCAATAACTTTTATGCCGGTTATATGGGTGAGGGCGATTATTATTACGGCTGGCGAACTGGAATTATTCCGGATTATGCTTCTACATTTTATGTAAGGCTTAATTATCAGATTACGGAAGATATTTTAAAGAATTCGCTTGCTGTTAAAATTGACGGACAAAACAGAACTTTTGAAGTTGAGCCTGATTATGACACGAACAATTTTCCTTACAGTGATGAAAAAGTTTTGTGCAACGAAAATCAAAAAACCTCAAATTCATTTATTGTAAAAATTATCGGAAATATTCCTTACGGAAAGGAAGTTAATGTTCTGCTGGGAAGTCAAAAAGAAAGTTATGAAACATTAAAGCCTTTTATTTTGAATTCCGTGAGCAAAATGACAGAAAGTTCTAGCAACGGACAAAAAAATCCTGTTTATCTTGATTTTAATCTTCCTGTTGATGAAAAAACAATTTCAGAGGCAATTTCTTTTGATTTTGATTTTGAATTTACGGAAAATACTTACAAATTAACCGGTTCAACTCTGAAAATTTTTAATATGCCGGTTAATAAAAATGAAACGCACTATATAAAAATCAATAAAAACAAGTTAAAAGACGTTTACGGCCAGAGTTTTGATAATCGTGTGATGGATAAATATTCCTCTGATTATGGAAAAGAAAAATCTCTGTACGAATTTAAGGTTTCTCCGGCAGAATCTTATGCAAAATTTCTTGATTCTGGTACGGTGATGCTTGAAGCTCAGTTTCCGCACAAAATTCTCTTTGAATATCAGAATATTAAGTCTGGTTCAAAGTATTTAGTTTCAAAAACGACATTTCCTTTGAATAATTATTTTTCTAGCATTGACGATGCCGAAACGATTGCAATTGAGCCAAAAGAAGAAGATGTTGCTCATTTTGAAGAGATTGACCTTGATCCTTATTTGAATGAAAACGGCTATGGATTTGTAAAATTCCAGGCCTCAATTTTAAGAAATCGTTACAACGAATGGAAACAGTCATGGCAAGAAGTTGAAGATCAGAATATCATGAATGTTCAGGTTACAGATTTGGGTATAACGGCCCGAATTGGAATTAACCGCGCAGTTGTTTTTGTTACAAGACTTTCTGATGGCAAGCCAGTTGAAGGTGCGGAAGTTCAGCTTTTTAAGGTTACTAACAATAAATTGGATTGTACTGTTACTTTGGATAAACGTTTTACAGATAAGGATGGACTTTGTGTAATTGATTATTCATCTGCGGAATTCTATCAGATAAAAACGGTAAAAAAAGGCTTTAATTACAAATCTCAGATTGGCGTAAAAGTTATAAAAGATGATGACTGTGCAATGTTTGTTCCAAACAGTCACTGGGCGAATCAATATGGAATTTCAACTGATTTTTTGGAAAGTGCTGCAGAAGAAAAGGAACGTACATTTATATTTGTTGATCGTGGGCTTTATCGTCCAGGCGAAACCATCAGTTTTAGAGGAATTGACAGAACTCAGATGTTGGGGCAACTGGCAGTTCCAACCGGAAATTTTGAGATTTGGTTTACGGAAAGTTTATGGAATGGTAAGCAGATTGGCGAAAAACTTTCGGGTAGTCTTTCTGATAGCGGCGGATTTTACGGTACGTTTAAATTGCCGGATGATATAAAACCTGGAACTTATATGTTGAATTATTCGCGCGGTTTGGGAAAGGAAGCAAAAGCTTACGGTGGTTCAAGTCAGATTACCTTTACCGTTGCAGAATTTACGACTTTAAAATTTGAAGCGTCTACGGAAATTCCAAAAATTACATATTTTGGCGGAGACAGAATCAATGCAAACGTTTCTGCTGATTATTTAGCTGGCGGTTCACTGTCTTCTGCGGATTATAATTCTGTCTGGTATAGTCAGCCAGTTACTTTTGCTCCGGAAAATCCTGAAGTAAGAGATTACACTTTCGGTCCAAAGTTAGATTATTCTCCAAGGACTTATTATTCAGATGAGGACGGAAAACTCAGCACGGAAGGCAAGGTGTCTGTCGGTTGTAAAACTTCAAAAATAAAGGATGGAAAAACTTTAAGTTACAGAATTTCTACGACTGTAAAAGATATTACAAATCAGGCTATCACAACAAATGCCACTGTTATGGTTCATCCGGCTCAGTTTTATATCGGGCTAAAACGAAAAAATTCCGGTTTTGAAGAAAAAGGCAAAGTTCTGGAAATTGATTATCTTCTTGCTTCTCCGGACGGCAGCCAGCTTCCTGTTTCATCAGTAAAAAAAGCCGGCAATTTGAATTACAAACTTTCGCACACAGAATGGAAATATGTAAATGAAAAAAGCGTTTATGGTTCTGTTTATACTCGATATGTCAGCGAAAAAGTTATTGATGAAGAAGGTTCTATAAAACTTGATTCTGCTTCCGGCTCTGTAAAATTCACTCCGGCTAATGCAGGCTGGTACACACTGGAAGTTACAGGTTACGACAGTAAAGAAAATCTTTCAAAAACAGAACTTTCATTCTATGTTTCTGGTGCCGGGGCTTCTTGGTACGAAAGTTCTGAAAACATAAGCCTTACAGCGTCTCAAAATATGTATAATCCTGGCGATAAAGCCCAGATTTTGCTGCAAAGTCCGCTTCCTAAAGGTGATTATCTTATTACAGTTGAACGCGAAGGTATTTTCAGTCAGGAAATAAGGCATTTTGAGTCAAATACTACAACTTTTGAAATCCCGATTTCTAAAAATTATGTGCCGGTTGTTTATGTTTCTGTTTCTTCTTATTCTGTGAGAAAAGGGTATCCTGCCTATCAGTATGGCGAAGTTGATTTGGACAAGCCAAAAGGATATTACGGAGCAGTCCCTTTGTTCGTAAATACTCAGGTAAAGGCTTTTTCTGTAAAAATTGATTGCAACAAGCCAACTTACAAGCCTGGTGAAGATGTTGAAATCAAATTGACGGCGACAAAAGGCGGACTTCCTGTAAAAAATGCAGAATTAACCTTGATGGCAGTTGATCGCGGAGTTCTGGATTTAATCAATTATCACGTTTCTAATCCTATTGATTATTTTTATTCAAGTTCTTTTTATCCACTTTGCGTGCAGGGTGGGGATTCGCGGGCTCTTTTGATGGATCCTGTAACTTATAGTATAAAAAATCTTGCAGGCGGTGATGCTGCTATGGCTGCCGAAGAATCAAAAGACGAAGAACGAAAAGATTTCCGACCGACGGCTGTATTTGAGCCGGTTCTGGTAACTGATGAAAACGGCCAGGCGGTTTGCCATTTTACAATGCCTGACAGTCTTACAACTTACAGAATTACGGCTTTTGGTGTAAATAATGATTTATTTGCTCTGCAGGAGGATGAAGTAAAAGTTCAGAATCCTGTAAATGTTTCTGTGGTTAAGCCTTTGAAACTCAGGGAACGCGACACTGCTGAAACGGGCGTTTTAATCACAAATCTTCATAAAGACGGACTTAAAGTTGAAGTAAGCCTGGACGTTTCCGGGGCAGAAAATATTATTTCTGATACAGGGGATGGGCTTGCTGTTACTCCAGGGGCTGCATTTGTTGATGGTGAAAATAAGAGAAGCGTTTATGTTGCTGGCGGTGATTCTGCCGTAGTTTATTTTGACCTTGCCGCCCAGAAAGAAGGCACGGTTGAATTAAAATTCCACATAAAATCAGATATTTTGAACGAAACGATTACGGATACTATTCCAATCGAAAAAACTTACGTTTACGAAAAAGTTGCTACAGTCGGAAGTCTTTATTCTAGTGATAAAGAAGCTTCTGAAAAAATCATAATTCCTGGAATTGCAAAAGACGGACGGGGCGACCTGGAAATTACCCTTGATGCCACAAGACTTGGACTTTTGGGCGGTGGCGTAAATTACGTTTTTGATTATCCTTACGGTTGTATTGAACAGCATACTGCAAGACTTTTGCCTCTGATTGCATTTGATGAATATATTGACGTTTTTGGGCTTGATAACAAAGTTAAAAATGTCAGAAATCTTGTATGCAATTATATGAAAGAAATTGCAAAAGCTCAGAAGTCTAGTGGCGGATTCCCTTATTGGCCGGATAGTTCTTATGAAAATCTTTTTGTAAGTATGAGGGTTTTAAATCTCTATCAACTAGGGCTTGAACGTGGATATACAAAGGCGGAACTTGCAATTAACGCTGATATTCTGATGGATTATATTTTTAATCAGTTGAAGGAAGATTCAGAAATAAGTTACAGCAATTATACTAAGGTTCTAGCCTGTTATTATCTTTCAAAAGCTGGCAGAACAGGCTTGGATAATGTCCTGAATTCGCTTTACAAAGACCTTGATAATCAGCCACTTTCAAATATTGCCTATATTGGGCTTGCATATTTTGAAAAAGGCGATTCTGAAAAGGTTGAAAAATGTCTTAAGACAATAAAACGTTATCTTGTGCCTTCAAATCGGTCTGTTTCTGTCACAAAAAAAGATGGAGATTATGATTTCTGGGAAAATGAAAACGACAAACTGGCAGTTTTGTTAAAATTCCTTGTTATGAATAATCCTGAAGATGAGATGGTTGACCGCCTTATTTATACTTTGATGAATAAGCAGAGAAAGGGATACTGGCAAAATACCGTGACAACCGCCAATGTTTTGGACGCTTTTTATACTTACAGTAAAGAAAGAAACCTTGACGAAACTGATTTCCTGGCTAGCGTAAAACTTGACGGCAAAGAAATTATGACCGGTAATTTTAATGGAGTGGATGCAAAAGCAAAAACTTTGACATTCCCATTTGAAAAATCACCATTGTCTGATTTTGCTACTGATAAAAATCATGATTTGTCATTTATAAAAAATGGTAAGGGAAATTTATATTACACAACAATGATGAGTTATGCTCTGCCGGACGAAAATCAGGCGGCAAGAAATGAAGGTGTTAATCTCAATTTTGAAATCCGGGATTATGAAACTGAAGAATTGATGAATCCGGAAAATGCTGCAACAAATGAAATAAAACTGGAAAGCGGCAGACTTTACAAGGCGACCGTCAAACTTTCTTCTATCAGAAATCTTGATTATCTTGCTCTGCGCACTCCTGTTCCTTCCGGGGCAGAAATTCTGGATTCAACTTTTGTGACTACCGGCGACGAGGGGGAAATACAGCAGACAAGTTCAACTTATTGGGGGCACAGAATTTCCAATAAAACAATTCTTGCCAACGAAATACAGTTCTTCTGGGATAATTTCAGCACTGGCGAAACATCTGTAACATTTACATTCCGTGCTACAAGGCGGGGTGTTTATCCTTTGCCACCGGCTCAGGCTGAATGTATGTATGAGCCGGAGATTTTTGGCAGAAGCAGCGGTGCCCTGGTTGAAATAAAATAAGAGGTTTTCAAGAAATAAACTAATGACTAAAAAGCGTAAAATTATAATTTTTTTCTCGATTCTTGCATTTTTTCTTTTGGTTTTTATGATTTTGCGCTTTTCGCCTTATCCTCAGCTGGAAGCCTTAAAAAATCAGCCTTACAGTACAAGGATTTATGATAAAAACGGGAAAATCATTCAAATTCTTGCACTGGAAGACGGACTACGCCGGGAATGGACTCCGCTCCGCCAAATTCCAAAAGAAGTTCAAAAGACTTTTATTGCGGAGGAGGATAAGCGTTTTTATTTTCATAATGGCGTAGATTTTTTTTCTATTTTCGCTGCCTTTTTTCAAAATTTTTCTTCAAAAAAAATAGTTCGTGGAGCTTCCACAATTTCAATGCAGCTTGCAAAAATCATTGAGTCAAAAAATCCCTCTGTAAAATCTAGCCAAAACAGATTTTTTACAAAAGTGAAAGACGCCGTAAACGCTCTCCGACTTGAAGCCCGGTTCAGCAAAAAACAAATTCTCGAACTCTATTTAAACACACTTCCATTTGGACTGAATACGGAAGGGGTAACTTCCGCAGCCAGGTCTTTTTTTTCGGCAGAATTAAACCAGTTGACAAAAAATCAGATTAAATGTCTTTCAGTAGTTCCCCGCCGCCCAGCCCTCTATAATCCTCTTTTAAATCCTGAAATGTGTGCTGAGCGGGCGGGCGTGCCTGTAGAAAATCCAAAAGCTTATACTTATCCTTTTTATGCTCCGCATTTTGTAGAAAATCTGAAAAAAAATTACGAAAAACTTCCGCCAGAAATTCATACTTTCCTTGATTTAGACCTGCAAAACTATGCCGAAAATATTTTGCGAACCGCTATGGTAAAGTTTCGCGACGCCAGAATAGCAAATTCCGCCCTTTTGCTGATTGATAATTCTACCGGTCAGGTGCTTTCCTGGATTGGTAATTCTGATTGGTTTGACCAGGAAAATCACGGTCAGATTGATGGAGTAAAAGCAAAAAATCAACCGGGAAGCAGTATGAAGCCCTTTTTGTATGCAATGGCGCTGGAAATGAAAGACGACGCCGGCTTGCCCCTTTATTCTCCTGCCACAATTCTTTCCGATATTCCTCTGGAATTTGGCGGAGAAAATACTTACATTCCTTCAAATTTTAACAACCGCTATAACGGGCCTGTGCGGCTAAGAATTGCCCTGTCTTCTAGTCTGAATATTCCAGCAGTTGAACTTTTGAATAAAATCGGCGTTGAAAATTATCTTCAAAAACTTTACAAACTTGGTTTTGAATCTTTAAAACAGGGGGGAAAAGAGGCTGATTTGGGGCTGGCACTCGGAGCGGGCGAAGTTTCTCTGGAAGAACTGGTTTATGCTTTTAGTGTTTTTGTCCGTGACGGCAAAGATTTTAATGGAAATCAGATTTACGAAAAAGACGCGGCCCGCTTGATTTGTTCAATTCTTTCAGATTCTTCGGCTAGGGTTTTAGGGTTTGGTTATAGCCAGACATTTCAGACGGATTACCCTTCCATTTTTAAAACTGGAACGGCAAATCAGTATCAAAATATTGTCGCACTTGGTGCCACGAAAAATTACACAATTGGAGTGTGGATGGGAAATTTTGAGGGTCAGACTGTTGTCGGTAAGACTGGAAGTTCGCTGCCGGCTTATGTTGCAAAACAGGTTCTTGATTTGCTGGAAAAAAATAAAAATCCCCAGGATTTGCAATTTCCTGAGCCTGAAAACTGGAAAAAGGCGAAAATCTGTTCACTTTCTGGTATGAAAGCCGGCAAAAACTGTCCTGCTACAGTTATGGAATATCTTTTTACTAGTGATAATGATGATGGTAAAAACAAAGAGAGTTGCACATGGCACCGCAAAAAAAATGATAAAACAGATGGAAAAAACGCCTCTGTTGAGGTAATTTATCCGACGGAATTTCAAAGTTGGGCCTTACTTTATGATTTAGACCTGAAATTGAATTACAATTCTTCACCTTTGAGTATAAACAGCCCAAAAAATTGTTCGGTTTTTTATTATTCTTTAGAAAATACGGCTAGCCAGGCAATAAAAGTTGATGTGACCGGCGGAATTTCTGATTTTCTGGAAGTTTTTTATGATGAAAAGCCTTTTTTGACTGTCAAAAGACCATTTTCATTTTTCCTTCCGGTTGAAAAGGGGAGCCATAAAATAACTGTGAACTGCGAAAATGAAAGTCAAACCCTGGAATTTACGGTTTATTGATTTTGCGTTAGCGATGTGGAGCCCCATAGTCGACCGCAGGCTTTAGCCGAGGACGATGAGCGAATGGCGAAGGGCCACCTTCGCAACATAGTTGCTCGGAGACTCGCTAAAAACAGTTCACCGGACTGTTTTTCCGGCACAAGTGCCGTCGCTCCCTACATAGCGACGGCGCGAGTTTGCAAAGCAAACTCGGGAAGCAAAACGAAGTTTTGCGACGAACGCCTATATAATTGTAAAAAATCGGGAAGGCTTATATCATTTTTGTATGAAACTTTACATTTCTGATCTGCATTTTTTTCATGAAAAGATTATTAAATTTGATAAGCGCGGGTTTTCTGACGTAAAAACGATGAATCAGACTTTGATAGAACGCTGGAATTCTAAAGTTTGCGGCGGAGATATTGTGATTGTTCTTGGCGATATGTTTTGGACGACCAAGGCTGAGGAAGTTAATGCTATTTTGAATCGATTGAAAGGTAAAATATGTCTGATTGAAGGAAATCACGACCGGCAGTGGCTTGCAAAAGAGGGAATTAATCTTGAACGTTTTGACTGGATAAAGCCTTACGCGAACTTTTCTGATGGCAAGGACATTGTTATTGCGAGTCATTATCCGGTTTTTTGTTATGATCATCAGTATTTAAAGAAGGCGGACGGAAGTGAGCGGACTTTTATGCTTTATGGACACGTTCACAACACTCACGACGAAGTTCTGGTAAATCAGTTTATTCAGCTGACTAAGCAGACTGTTTTGAAAGGTACAGAATCGGAGCGGAAAATTCCTTGTAATATGATTAATTGTTTTTGTGGTTTTTCTGATTATAAGCCTTTGAGCCTTGCAGAATGGAAAAAAGTTGATGCGGAGCGTCGTGCAAAAATGATTTTGCCGCAAAATCAGGAAATTTTTGACGAAATTTAGAATTGAATTTCTGAAAGATTGTCCGCTGTGGTTACGACTGGAAAGACCAGATTACTTTCGGAAAGAAAATTTTTAAGTGCGGTCAGTTTTTCGTATATATTTTTTGCAAAAGGGACAGCGTTTTTAGGATTTTTGCAGTCAATATTTGTAATTTTGAGGAATTCTTCAGGATTTTTGACGAAACTGCGAATTTTTTTTGCAAGAAGGTCTGCATCACTGGCAGAAAATTCGCATACAGCGGCTGAATTTTGAAAAATTGCGAAAATTTCGTAACTTTGGCGCGGCATAAAAAAGATGGCTTGAGTTTTGGGATTTTGTTTTAATGAATCTGCAAGTTTTTGAATTTTTTGAGATAGAGAATCATTTTTGTAGTCAGAAATTGCTTTTTGCAGAAAATTAAGTTCATCAAAAGTGTATAATTCGTCTTTGTTTGAAATCAGCATTTTGCATTCACCTTTCAGAAAAAACATTTTATTGAAAAACTTGTGTTTTTACATCATTATCTTGTTTTATGCAGATAAAACTTTCAAATTTGAAAAAAACTTATAAATCACCGCAGGGGGAGCCCATAAAAGCGGTAAATGATATTTCGCTTGATATTCCCGAAAATAAAATTTTTGGAATTATAGGAAAAAGCGGGGCCGGAAAATCTTCGCTGGTAAGGTTGATTAGTCTTCTTGAACGCCCTGATGAAGGTAGTGTTTTTTACAATAATAGGCGCGTTGATAACCTTGAAAAAAAGGATTTGATTTTACAGCGCCGGAAAATTGGAATGATTTTTCAGAATTTCAATTTATTCAGTTCACGAACTGCTGCAAAAAACATTGCTTATCCGATGGAAATTTGCGGAACTCCAAAACCGGTAATTAAGGCGCGTGTGAAGGAAATGCTTGAACTAGTCGGTCTTGAAGAACGCGCGGAAGCTCCAATCAGCACTTTGAGTGGCGGTCAAAAACAGAGAATTGCAATTGCCCGTGCACTTTCTACAAATCCGGATATTCTTTTTTGTGACGAAGCTACAAGTGCACTTGATCCTCAGACAACGCGTTCTATTCTTGCTTTGATTCGCGAAATTCAGAAAAAAATGAATCTTACGGTTGTAATGATTACTCATCAGATGGAAGTTGTTCGCGACGCCTGCGATTTAGTTGCTGTAATTGAAAATGGAAGCGTCGTTGAACAGGGGACGGTTGAAGAAATTTTCACAAATCCAAAGACTGCAACGACAAAAGATTTTCTTTCAAACATTACTCACGAAAATGACGGTGAAAATCCTGTTTTGCCATCATCTGCCGGGGAATCAAAAACTGAAGGCATTATGAGATGGTCTGATGAAGGCGGAAAATATGTTCTGCGATTTGTAAACGAAAGGACAGGGCAGCCGTTAATCAGCCAGGTTTGCAAGAAATTTGACGTTGATATAAATATTCGTGCCGGCGGAATTCAGCATTTGCCGGAAAAAGACATTGGCACAATGATTATTGATATTATTGGTCAGGATTCTGAAGTGGAAAAAGCTGTGGAATTTTTCAGGGCAAACGGCGTAATTGTGGAACAGGAGGCTGAATAATTATGGAACAGATTTTAGTTTTGGTTGGAACTTCAACTCTACAGACTCTTTTAATGGTTGTACTTTCTACTTTTTTTGCACTTTTGATTGGTTTTCCGCTGGGAATTCTTTTGAACACGACAAATAAATTTGGAATTACGCCGCATCCTGTTTTTAATGCAATTTTGAGCCGAATAATTGATGTTTTGCGTTCGTTTCCTTTTGTCATTTTGATGATTGTGCTTTTGCCTTTTACAAGATTTGTACTTGGTACTGCCATTGGAACGGCCGCTACCATTATTCCGCTTTCAGTTGCCGCTGCTCCGTTTGTTGCAAGAATCACAGAAACTGCATTGAACGAAGTTGATTCGGGTATGATTCAGGCTGCAAGAGCAATGGGGTCTACAAACTGGCAGATTATTTACAAAGTTCTTATTCCGGAAGCAATGCCATCTGTAATTTCTGGAATTACGCTTACAATAATCAATTTGATTGGATATTCTGCAATGGCCGGAACTTTGGGTGGCGGTGGATTAGGCGATCTTGCAATCCGTTACGGTTATCAGCGATTTAGGACTGGAATTATGATTGCGGCAGTAATTGTGATTATTATTCTTGTTGCAGTTATTCAGTTTGTCGGAACAAAAATTGTAAATAAAATGATGTCAAAACGCTAAAAACTGATTGAGCGAATCTCTAAAAATTGCAATTTTTAGAGGTATCTATGAAAACGCGTATGTATCTTTAAAAAAGCATTGAAAATGATTTTTTAAAGATACACTTGACACAATCCTATATTCCTACTAGATTAATAGGTATTAAAACGCTGCAGTTTACTTTTGGACGGCAGCCAGATTTTTTGGAGGTATTATTTTATGAAAAAAATTATCGCTTTAAGTGCAGCACTTCTGGCTGCAACAAGTTTGTTTGCACAGACAACATTAAAAGTCGGAGCAACACCAGAACCACACGCTGAACTTCTAAATCTGATTAAAGATGATTTAAAAGCCGAAGGCATTGATCTCAAAGTTATTGAATTTACAGATTATGTAACTCCAAATGATGCAGTTGAATCTGGTGATATTGATGCTAACTATTTTCAGCATCTTCCGTACCTTGAATCATTCAACAGCGAAAAAGGTTATCATCTTGTAAATGCTGGAGGAATTCACGTTGAACCGTTCGCAGTTTATTCTAACAAAATTAAATCTTTAAAAGATCTTAAGAAAAAAGCTACAATTGCAATTCCAAACGATCCTACAAACGAAGGTCGTGCTTTACTTCTTCTTGAATCAGCCGGATTAATTACATTAAAAGCTGATGCAGGAATTACAGCAACACCGCTTGATATTGCAAAAAATCCTTTGAAATTAAAATTCCGCGAAATCGAAGCCGCTTCACTTCCAAGAACATTGAACGACGTTGACGCTGCCGTAATTAATGGTAACTATGCAATTCCAGCCGGACTTTCTGCTACAAAAGATGGACTTTTTGTTGAAGGATCTTCTTCACCTTACGTAAATGTTATTGCAGTAAAAAGCGGAAATGAAAACAAACCGGAAATTAAGGCACTTGTAAATGCACTCAAATCAGAAAAAGTAAAAAATTACATTGCCGAAAAATATCCAAACGGCGAAGTTGTAACCGTATATTAATTTTTTTTCCATAAAAATTAAAAAGGACTGTCAGTTTTGATTCTGGCAGTCCTTTTTTTTGGGGGCAGCCCGGCGCCTGCGCCGTCGCTATGTTCCGGGTTCCGCGTTCGCTCCAGCCTCCTCACTTCGCCTGTGGCTTCGTTCCGGCGGCCGCCTTCGGCGCCCTGCACAGCGCTGCTGCAAAAAGTTAAAACTAACGATTTTGTAGGAATTTACACTTTTAAAATTGACGATTTTGTAGAAAAATTTTATTATAAAACTAACGACTTTGTTGTAAATTCCGTTTTTAAAATCAACGATTTTGAGAGAGGAGCCAGAATGGCTTTTAAGCGTAAGATTTATTCAAAATTTCTAGACTGGAAGAAAGAAAATCAGGGAAAAAAAGCCATTCTACTTGAAGGCGCAAGACGAATTGGCAAGTCTACCATTGTTGAAGAATTTGGTAAAAATGAATACAAAAGTTACATTCTGATTGATTTTACAAAAGCGTCCAAAATACTTATCCAGCTTTTTGATGATGTTTCAGATTTGGACTATATTTTTTTGCAACTTCAGATTCTTTTTAAAAAAGATCTTTATATCAGAAATTCCCTCATTATTTTTGACGAAGTTCAATTCTGCCCAAAAGCCAGGCAGGCAATAAAGCATCTTGTGGCAGATGGCCGATATGATTATATAGAAACTGGTTCTCTTATTTCCATAAAGAAAAATGTAAAAGACATTCTGATTCCGAGCGAAGAGCAGAAAATACAAATGTATCCAATGGACTATGAAGAATTCTTATGGGCATTGAATGATAATCAAACTTTCCCAATGCTACAGAAATTATGGGAAGATAAAAGAACTTTTGGTGATGATTTAAACAGAACTTTGCTCAAAACTTTCAGACTTTATATGCTTGTAGGAGGAATGCCTCAGGCTGTAAATGCTTACCTTGAATCAAATAATTTCAGAATTGTAGATAATGTAAAAAGGGATATTTTGAATCTTTATGAAGAAGATTTTAAGAAAATTGATCCGACCGGCAAGGCATGTCTTTTGTTTAAAGCAATTCCTTCACAACTTGAAAAAAATGCTTCAAGATACCAGGTTTCTTCTGTTCTTGAAAATGAAAGGGCTTCGTCGGTTCTACAACTTATTTCAGAAATGGAAGATTCTAAGACAGTTTTAATTTCGTATCACAGTAATGATCCCACCACAGGGCTTTCGCGGACAAAAGAGCTTGAAAAATTTAAAATGTTTGTCTGTGATACAGGCCTTTTTACAACGATGATTTTTAAGGACAAGGATTTTACGGAAAACGTCATTTATGAAAAACTTTTAACTGGAAAACTTGAAGCAAATCTTGGTTATCTTTATGAAAACCTTGTTGCCCAGATTCTTACAGCTAGTGGCAATAAACTTTTTTATTATACATTTTTAAATGAAAAAAGCCGTCATAATTATGAAGTTGATTTTCTTCTGGCACGAAAAAATAAAATCTGTCCGATAGAAGTAAAATCTTCCGGATATAAAAATCACGCCTCACTTGATGCATTCTGCGAAAAATTTTCATCACGAATTCTGGAAAAGTATATTGCCTATACAAAAGCGTTTAGAAGGGAAGAAGATATTTCCTATATACCGTTTTATTTTCTTCCTTTTTTGTAAAGGGAGCCTCTAAAAATTGCAATTTTTAGAGGTTTCTTTGAAAGCGCGATGTTTTAATTCGTGCTATATCAACGAATTAAAACTCGTTTGTATTTCTAAATAAAACATTGTAAATGATTTTTTAGAGATACCCTAAATTGCAGATTCGCATTATTTTTTTTTCAAAATTCTGATATTCTTTAGTGCAAATGAATACTCAAGCTTTTTCAGAAAATTCAAAAATCGTGCAAGGTAAACAAAATCAAGAACAAAATCAAAATGCGCCGGAGATTCCGCAAAAAGATCAGTATCTGATTACAAAAAATCCGCTTTTAGCACTTTTTATATTTTTTCTACCGATTGCACTTGGAAACGTTTTTCAGCAGTTTTATAACCTTGTTGATTCTTCAATTTTAGGACGTTTTGTAAGCGAACAGGCACTTGCTGCGGCAGCGGCCTGCCTTTCGTTTACAAATATTTTTCTGTTTGTTGGCAATGGTTACGGAATTGGAGCCGGAGTTGTTGTCGGAAAATATTTTGGTGCCGGTGATTATAAAAATATGAAAGTTGTAATTTCTACGACTTTTATCACATCCTTTGCAATGAGCCTTGTGCTGGGTGTATTGGGAATTGCAATAGAACGGCCGGTCATGGTTGCGCTCCAGACACCATCAGACACAATTGATATGGCCTGCCTTTACCTGCGCATTTATTTTATGGGAATGCCATTCGTCATTCTTTACAACGTAACTGCCGCAATGTTCAACGCACTGGGTAAATCTAAATATCCGCTTTTATTTTTAATCATTTCGTCACTAATGAATATTGGCCTTGATTTGCTTTTTGTAAAAACGTTTGAGTCAGGAATTGCCGGCGTAGCCTATGCGACCTTGATTTCACAGGCGTTTGCGTGCCTGCTTTCAATGGCGATTTTCCTGTTAAAACTCAAAAAACTGAAAATCGGGAAAACGGCTTTTTTCAGTAAAATGGAATTACTCAAAATTACAAAAATCGCTCTGCCGTCAATTTTTCAGCAGGCAACAATTTCTATTGGCTTGATGCTTATACAGTCCACAATCAATAGTTTTGGTTCGGCAGCCCTTGCCGGTTATTCCGTTGGTGCTAGAATTGAAAGTCTTGGTTCCGCTGTTGTAATTGCCTGTGGTGCTTCGCTTTCAACTTTCGTCGCCCAAAACCTTGGAGCCAAAAAATACAAACGGATTCATCAAGGCTACCTTGCGGCAAATCTGATTGTGGCAATATTTTGCGTTCTGTTTTTCATTTTTGTACTTTTTTTCAAAAGCAAACTCATTTATCTTATGATTGGCAACGATTGCTCGCAGACCGCCTTTGACACTGCAAAGCAGATTCTAGTTTTTATGAGCGAAGTTATGTGTATGCTCGGTTTTAAACATACCGCCGACGGAGTAGTGCGCGGACTTGGCCGAATGTCAATGTTCACACTCGGCAATTTCATCAACATCGTAATTCGCGTTTCCTTTTCAAAATTGATGGCACCAATCATTGGAATGCAGGCCGTGTGGATTTCTAACCCGATTGGCTGGATTGCAAGTCTCGTTTTATGCTATTTAAGTTACCGCCGTGCCAAAAAACAACTGGGATTTTAGAATTTCTAGGCGTTCCGGCTAAAGCCGTCGGGTCTTCCGTAAAAGTTGGATATTGCTAAAAAATTGCTCCAGGTTTTCGCAATTTTTTTTAACGCAATTCCAATCTAAATGCTACAGCTCAAAGCTCTCAGGCTGTGCAGATAGCACGCCTATGGGGTTCTGCTTCGGCAGTTGAAACAGCCTTCGCAGGTCGCCCTAACGTAAATTGTTCAACCTTTCAATTACAGAGATATTCTTTCAATAGAACATTCGTGCTTTTTAGATTTTTCGTTGTAATTAATTCCTACCAAAAGAACTTGCCCCGAAAGTTTTTTTACTACTTCTGGATAATTATTCTGCTTTATCTGGTTTAAAGCACCACCTGTCGATTTATTCCATTTTAGTTCAATGACCATTGCCGGTTTATCAGAAGTTTTTTTAGGAATGTAGACAATATCTGCAAACCCCTTGCCAGACGGCAATTCCTGAATTTCCACATAATCATCAACTGCAGAAATATATGCAAAACGGATAGTTGACCGTAAAGCCTGTTCGTTATTGTAAAAAACAGACGAAGTTGCCTGGGAATGAACTTTTTCGATGGCTCTTGCAACTGCCTTTGAATTTCCGTTCAGAGTATATTCAATAAGTTCTGTGGAATTATGAATTATTTTTGAAAGTTCCTTGTGCGAACCATCCCTCACAGCACTAACAAATTCTTCCCGAATTTCATTATTTGGAATGCGGACAGTGCTTTTTTCAGAATCAAATGCAAGATACCCCAAATGAATCAACAGGGTAAAAACATCATCCTTTGATTTTAAAGAAATCAAATCATTCTGAAAGGAAATAGTATCGACCTTACATTCACCACCACCAATCATCTGAACTAAATCCTGCTTAATTCCATCAAAATTCATATCAATGTAGATTTTTAAAGATTCATAAGTTTCGCTGCGGGTCCAGTAATTCAGATACTCACCACTCTGCATGGAGCGCATAATTGAATAAGGATTAAAAATTGATTTTTCCTGTTTAAAAGAATATCCGTCATACCATTTTTTTGCTTTTTCAAAATCCCTGCCATATTTTTCACACAAACTATGGACTTCATCTTCTGTAAAACCCGTATATTCAGCAAATTGCTCCGGATTCAACATCGTAAATTCCCGAAAATCTGTGAGAGCCTACTGGGTGCCGTATTTTTTTATTGGAAGAATCCCAGTCATAAAAGCAAGGGCAAACATCGTATCTGTAACCGGAGTTTTAAAAAGCGACCTCAAAAATGTAACATAATCCTTTTGGATTTTTATATCATCTTTTGCTTCACGAAAAATTGCATCCCATTCATCAATAAGAATTATAAATTTTGTCTGATATTTTAAGGCAGCGGAAGCGATGACCCTTGAAAGCGATTTTGATTTTTCAACATCTGGATATATTTCCAAGATTTCTTTTATTACTTCATCCTGCATATACTCCATAACATTGCAATGTCACCACAAGTGGAAGTAAACCAGGTTATATCAAGATAAATTACAGGATATTTATTCAAAAAGGTTTCAAAAGTCGGGTCTTTTGCAATTTTAAGATTGGAAAACAAATCTTTTGACTCACAACTTGAGTCGTAATAAGCGCAAAGCATTTTTGCAAGCAAAGATTTTCCAAAACGATGCGGACGATTGACGCAGATAAGTTTACTTTCAGAATCAATCCGCCGGTTAAATTCAGAGATTATATGTGATTTATCAACAAAATCACTTCGTAAATATTTTTTGAAATTTTCATTTCCAAGATTTATGTAAATGCCCATGGGGTAAGTTTAGCATAGTTTTGGGGAATTTGCAGAATTCTAGTGGGGGGGATTTTATCTGAATAAATGGACTTCTTTCAATAAAACACAAAAATCAGATAAGTTTTATATTTTCTTATCAGGCTATCACAGCAGAGCAAAACAGATTCATAAAAGAGAACCTCTAAAAACTTTGGCTTAGGGATTGTAGGGGGCGCGAAGGCAATTTCAATTGCCGAAGCGAAAGCCCGGAAACGCACCATTTGTGCGTTGAGGACTTTGGAGCGACAGCGGAACGGCGGAAAGCCCGCCCCCGACACCGAAGGTGGAGGGGGAAGCTCCATAAAATAAAAATCCCCTTAAAAATCCCCTTGAATTGTAAATAAAACTTAATAATGCTAAATTACTTGCCATGGCAAATATGAAAGGTAAAAATCGGCCGGAAATACACTGGCATAATTCTTTGACGAGTGGAGATGAGTTGTTATCGGAAGCGACGCTGCAGGAAAAGGCCATGCTCGTTGGGCGAGTGGGGCTGGAATTGCTTGGTTGTGGAACTGGTGCCTGGCGTATCCGAAATTCTATGATGCGGGTTGCCCGTGGATTGAATATTGAATGTTCTGTAAATATTGGTCTTATGTCAATTTCGTTTAACTGTTTTGATTCTTCGGAATGCGTGACGCAGACTATGAACCTTTCAAATACAGGTGTGAATACGTTTAAACTTTACCGTCTGGAACGTTTTGTAAAGCGCTTTAGTCGTGAATGTGAAAATATGACCGTTGCCCAGGTTCACGCAAAACTTGATGAGTATAATAAACTGAGTCCGCTTTATTCGCCGCTTAAGCTGGGGCTGGCGTCTGGTCTTGCCTGTTGTGCTTTTACTTTTTTGCTTGGTGGTGGTCTTTGGGAAATGCTTCTGGTATTTCTTGGAGCAGCGATTGGTAATTTTATCCGTGCCCTTTTAATTCGCAGACATTACAATCTTTTTATGACAGTTGCCATTTCTGTTTCTGCGGCTTGCCTTTCTTATGCGACCTTTTTAAGACTTTTCAATTTGATTTTTGGGCTTTCGATGATTCATCAGGCGGGCTATATTTGTGCTCTGCTTTTTATTATCCCAGGTTTTCCTTTTATTACTTCTGGAATAGACTTTGCAAAACTGGATATGCGGTCTGGAATTGAACGACTTTGTTACGCGGTAAATATCGTTATTGTAGCAACTTTGTGTGGCTGGGTTATGGCTTTGATTTTTGGTTTATGTCCAGATGATTTTCTTCCGCAAAATTTAAACTGGTGGACGCTTTTACTTCTTCGTTTGGTTGCAAGTTTTTTGGGCGTTTTTGGATTTTCAATTATGTTTAACAGTCCGCTAAAACTTGCCTGCATTGCGGCTTCAATCGGGACACTTTCAAATACCCTCCGCCTTGAACTTGTGGACTTTGCTTATTTTCCGCCGGCCGTGGCTGCCTTTTGCGGTGCACTTTTGTCTGGGCTTTTGGCTTCGCTTTTGAAGAAAAAACTTGGCTATCCTCGCATTTCAATTACTGTTCCTTCAATTGTAATTATGGTTCCGGGACTTTATCTTTACAAAGGCATTTATTACCTTGGAATAATGAGCCTTTCAGAATCCGCTTCCTGGCTTTCTGCTGCACTTTTGATAACTCTTGCCCTGCCTTTTGGTCTTGTTACAGCAAGATTTTTGACCGACAGAACTTTCAGACACGGGGCATAGTTTTTTTTCGGGCGTTCCCGGCACTTCGTTTCACTCCGTGCCGGTCGGCTGTTCCGCAGTTCCGCTTTCGCTTCAAACAAAAAATGTGCACAAATGGCGCACATTCTTTGTTCTGCTTCGGCAGTTGAAACTGCCTTTGCAGCCGCTCCATAGCCTAACGCAAAGTTTACCGAAAATTTCTCTTCCTAAAAAATTGCACTCAGACATTCATTTTGTGCATTGCAGGGGGCAGAGCCTGGTTCCTTTTTTTAGTACGGCCATCAAACGTTACGGATTTTCTGAATCCTATAAATTATCAATGCAATGAATTGATCGCGGTTTCAAAGATACCTCTAAAAATTGCAATTTTTAAACATTAAAAAATATATTCTTTTTCTTTTTGATGGAATAAAAATCATTACCATAACATATTTGAAAATCAGAATATTTATTTAAGAATCCCTGTTTGTCACCAACTTCTAATACATCAAAAATTACTTTAATTCTGTTTTTTACAGAACTGTTAGAGTCGGGAGAAAACAGCCTCTACGGGTCAGCCAGATTTAGCCAAAAATA
>CAVJCY010000050.1:0-19969 GCA_963648145.1 bacterium
GTCTTCCGTAAGTAGTTTTGCTCTTGCGATGTCAAAGACTGTTCTGTTCTTTACGATTTCAAATATTGTCATCTGCTATATCCTCAAAATCGTTTAATAAGCAATCGTCTGCGTGAAATTCTCCTAAATCATTATTCGCTTGCTTACTGTCCCCTTTGAGAAAAACTAAAACATTTTCGTGTACTTTCCGGGCTGCTGTTGATGCATCGCCTTTTACAAATGCGAGAATATTTTGATGATTTTTTGCAATCTTTCGACTTTTTTTTGCGTCGTGCCCTGCGGTGTAGGCTTTGCCGCTGACAGGATTTATTAAAATAATTTCATTGTAATATTTCATTCCGCAATCTTCAAAGGCTTTTATTGTGTCCGGGACAAAATTGTAATATTCGCCTGTTTTTTTATTTCTTACTTCTCCAACGACAAATACGGCAAAGCGGTTTTCTTTTAGGTGTGATACTGCTTTTTTTATAATTTTACGGTATGCGGTCAAAAAGTTTTCATAATTCATATTTGAAATATCGCCTTTTAAATCGCTGTATTTTTCTAAGTCTGCATAGGGTGGGCAACTGAAAACAAAATCAAATAAATCATCTGATTTTAATTTTTCATCCATTTTGGCACTATCGCATAAAATCCAAGCCGGCTTATATTGATTCCCGTTACAAATATATTTCTGTTTTTCGTTGGCTTCTATCTGTTCGCTTCTAATATCAAAGCCGGTGTAATTCATATTTTTGTAACTGGCAACGATTCCGCGAACGCTTCCGCCGGCAAATGGATCTAGAATTTTTCCGCCTGGCATACAAAACCATACATACATAGTTTCACAAAGTACTGGGTCAAAAATGGAAATTTCAGATAATGTGTTTTCTTTCCCTGTTACTTTGGCTGCATTTGTTTTTAAATGAGAAAGCATTTTATTATCTCTACCTTCTTCGCTTTTCATTCCTATGCTTTTCCATTTCTTTTTTCTGTCTTGCCAGTAGCCTTGACGCGTATCTAAAACGCTAAAAGGTGGAATTAAAAATTGTTCTTGCAGGGTTCGTTTTGTTTCCTTGTCAATTTCCTTTTGTTTTTCTTCCAGCCTAAAATCCAGCACGCTCTCCGGCAGTGATAAATCTTCAAAGTCAATCTGTAAATTGCCTAAAAAGTCACGGACGCTTTCTGCGGTCATCTGTCCGTAGTGGCTGTTTAGTTTTAATAAAAGTTCTTTTGCGTCGTTTTCGTCTTTTGCGTTTACGTAAACAACGGGGAGAGGCGGCAGGTGTTCGCCCTGCGCTACCATTCGCTTTAATGCTCCGATTCTTCCGTGTCCGTCTAATACGTGATTGATTCCGTCGTGTTTCCATACGAAAAAAGGAAACGCGAAGCCGTGCTTTTTAATTGATTTTGTAATTTTTGCGTAGTCTGTGTCAGACCGTTCTTTTAGTTTGCCCTGAAATTCTGTTAATTCAGATAAGGGCAGTGTGTCGTTTGTTTTGCATTTTACTTCCATGCCTTTATAGTCATTTAGAGCGTCTAGAAACCTTTATATTTTTTCAAAGTCTTCAGGAGTATATAAATAATCCTCTTCTGATTCGTCTATAACTCTTATATCGTGCAGATTATTATTCCAGTAACATTCGGCAATACATTTATAAATAGAGCCGGGCGTCAAGTCTGCGGTTTCTTCGCCTATATACTTGACCTGATATTTTACAGATTTTTCTTTTATTACTTGTCTTCCCATTTTTTTACCTTAAAATCAAACTTTCCTAAGCCTTTACATTCATACCAGTGAAGTTCGGCTTTTACTTCGTTTCCATCTCTATCCTGAACGATTCCCAGCCCTTTGGATTTTGTCCGGTCCCTTGGTTCTGTTTTATCTCCATTCTTTTTCAGTATTATTTGCCCTTCAAGAATGAGGCGATTCTTTTCTTTGTTTTGAAATCTTGTCAGCAGAAGCGGTGAGGTCAGTTTCATTTCTGCGTTTAAACTCTCCGCCGTTTCTTATTGCTTCTGCAGTTTTATCAGTTTTTGTTTCTGCCTTTGGTTCTTGTCTTGATAATTCAAATGCCTGTGCCATTGTCATACCTGATTTGATGTTGTTCATAAAGTCTACGGCTCGTTGTGCTTTGGCTTTTGATTTATTGAATTCATCAATTTTTTTCTGAACTTCTTTTGACGGCTTCTTTGTTTCTGATTTTACGGACTGTTTTCCTCTTTTTGGTGGTGTCCAGCTTCCGTCTATCTGCTTTTGCATTCCGGTTGCTTCGCTGATTTCTCCTACTTTGTAACGCCGTGCGTCTTCAATTTCTTTGCAGCCGTCTTTTGAATAACGGTCGGCCTTTATAATGTCAAATACTGATTTTAATTCCATTTTCTTTACTCCTGGTTTTTATAGTCAGTCAGTACAACTTTTCCCTTTCTTTTTGCCCGCCAGTATTCAATCCGCCCGCCTTTGCTGTTCTGCCAACCCGGAAGCATAAAGATTGCATCTGCAACGTCTAGCATTGCAAGGTCTATGCGCATATATTCTTCATATTCTAATTTTAAACCTTCGCGGTCCCATACGGTAGGGTCAAGGACTTGATGGCCTGCGTTGCGCAGTTTTGTGGCAGCGTCTGAAAACTGTTTTTTATAATCCGGGTTACCGGTAATTGATCCGCTAATATAGATTTTCATTTTTTAAAGCTCCTTCCTCTTTTGGATTTATAACAAAGTCCTGCTTTTTCTGCTAAGTCAAATGTTTCAAGTTTTAGCCGGGCTCTCAGAATATTTATGTGTGTTGCGTCCGGGCAGTTTTCTTTAACAGCTCCCATTTGCGCAATTATGCCATTTAGTCGACGGTCAACGCGTTCTATGTTTTTGGGAGTAAAGTTTCTATTGTTTCCGTCAAGAAAATAAAAACAATCGTTTTTACCTGCTGTTTCACCTGGGTGTGTTTCCTGCCATACCCACTGCGCTTTGCTTATCCAAACAGCCGGATTTTTTGCAATTTTTATAAATACGTAACCTTTTTTTATATGTTCTGAATAAAGGGGGCGTTCTTTTGTTGTTCCGTGACTGCATTTTTTAGCCAATCCCTGCCGGCTTCTTTGCGTTGAAAACGCTGTATAACTGACCGTATTTTCTCCAAAATGAAAACAGAATTCTTTATATGCTTCTTTTTTAGAAAGGTCTTTTATTGCCTGTAAAAAATCCCGCTTTTCTTTAGTCCAGAAAAGCTTTTTATCATCTTGTTTACAAAATCCCATTAGTGAGCGTTTTCTTGAAAACGCTGAATAGGTAGCCTCTCTCTCTGGAAACTTTGCATAAAATAATTTGTATGCTTCGCCACTTAAAAGGTGCGATGTTTCTTTCATGAACTCTATGTGTTCTTTTGTCCATTGTTTTTTCATTCTTCTATCCCCAGGTATTTTTCATAAAGTCCGCCGTTGTCATTAACTTGTTTTACAACATCAAGCCTCAGCCGGTTTATTGCTATGACCTGTCCGGCAAGGTCACTCATTGCTTTACTTTTGTTAATCATTATTTCTGCTAGTTCTGGCTCTTCTGCCAGTGAATCGTCATTTAATTTTTCTATCTGGTCTAACAGTGCTTTTTCTAATTCGCTAATCATTTTCATTTTTGTTTTCCTCTATTTTTGCTTTTGTTCCCTGATATGAATTTAATCTTCATACTCCCACTTTCGTTCCAGGCGTTCTTTTACTGTAAGTTCTGAAATTTCAGAAACGTTATCAAAGTCTACAAGTTCATCTAAAAAATAATCCTCCTTAGTGTCCGGTTCTGTTACCGCAAGCCCGCGCGCTATTGCTGTTGCAAATGACCGGCTATTTAAATTAAAAAAAGCGATTGTTTCTGCCTGTGTTTTAAAGATTTTATTTTTTCCGCTTTTTCCGTATGCTATGTAAGATTTCACTATTCCTCCAAATTGTCTGCTGAACCTTCCTTGAAGAAAGTGTCAAAATTTACAAAGTCGACTATTTTGTCTACTTTGCGCTGATAAAAAAGTTCTTTTTCAATTCTCAAGAAAAGATAGCCGGGTCCGTTTTTCAATCTGAAATCTGGGCGGGTTATAAACTGCTCCGTGATGTAACTTGCGGCGTCTGCGGCTTTTATTTGTCGCTGTTCGTATGAAAGTGACTTCACGTGTCTGTTTTTTCTTCCTATCGCATTGATGAATTTCATTCCTATTGTTTCGCACAGTTCGTACATTTCTGAAAGTGCTTCTTGTCTGCCATGTCTGTACTCATATTGAAACTCTAGCAGGCGTTCATTATCGGTTTGCGGGTGTTCAAAGTGTGGCAGTGTGCTTATATCTTCCCGCCGTGCTTTGTCTTCCGCTTCCTTCTGCTTTTCTTCCTCTACAAAATCAAACGGCAGCCATTGTTCCTGGAGCGCATTGCATTTGCTCCGCAGCTGCTCGTCTGTCACGCCCTTTTACCTCCACAATTTTTGTATTTTGTCGCAATCGGCTTATAACGTCGTTATCAAAGAAGAATTCTATTGATTCTGCTTTTCGCTCCTGTGGCAGGTTCTTTGCCGTGTGCCTGTTTGAAATCAGCATTATTCTGATTCCTCTTGTGTGGCATTTATCTAACAAATATGAAAGCCAGTTTTTTTCTGCCTCACTTCCTTTTGTCCGTCCTATTTCGTCTATTGCGATAAACTCCCGGCTTAGAAGTTCGTTCAAAGTAAAAAGTTCACTTTGTCCGCAGTTAAAGCCTGCGCGGATTCTGCTAGAAAGTTCAAACATTGTTATTCTAATTCCGTGGTGCTTGATTGCCAGTGCGTTCGCTAGATGTGTCTTTCCCGTTCCGTTACCGCCTAAAAGCAATAATTTTCTTATTTTTCCCAAGTCAAGTTCTTTTGCGGCCTGTAGAGCTTCTTTTTCGCTTTGTGTTTCTGGCTTGTAATTTTCAAGCGTTGCCTGGAAGAATTCGGGTTCTATTCCGTCGTGAATTAAGTTTTCTTTGCGCATTAGAAGTTCATTTTCTATTCGCGTTTCTTCTTCCTTTGCGGCGGCTTCTGCTTCGCATTTTGGGCAGCGTGTTTCGCAGATTTTATGTCCAAATAGTTCTACAGTTTCACTTTCATACGGTCCGTGCTTTTTACAAATTTGCTGCATATTCTCCCCCTTTTCTTAAAGTGTCAGCCGGTCTGGTGGCAAGCCACTGGTGTTTCCTGAATAGGGCGAGGGTGCCTTTTTTCTTTGTTCCCAGGTTCTGATCGCCGCTTTCCAGTCTTTCATTGATGAGTTGCCAATTTTCCAGCCTTTGCTTTCGTAGTAATTAAAAAAACTGTCTGCGTCGATTTCGTTTTTTCTTTCCTGGCAATAAGAGCGGATTTCTTCAACGGTCGGCTTTTGGAAGCGTTTTTTTTCACAATGTTCTTCCTGCTGATTTTGACCGTTGTTATAAGGCTCCGGCGTAAGTTCCATTTGAAGTTTTGAGTGTTGCGGTCCGTCAGCCTGTGTCTTCTGGCTGTTTTTTAAGTTGCGGCATTTTTTGTTATATTTCTCGCTTTCTGAGTCCATCCGCTCTTTTGTCCTGTTCCACATTCTTACATCTCGCCAATCCGTGAACACAGGTTCTGTGCCATACCTTGCATAATTTATGACGTACATTGCATAAATCGGCAGTAATTCTTCCGGTATATCTTCTATGTACTCAAAATGGAAAACGAAACTTTCGCGCATTTTTAATCCTCTATTGCAGTTTTAATTTTTCGTAGTCAAGAATCCTTTGCAGAAGTTCCAGACAGGCACCCGGATTGTAGCCTATGTTGCAGACCTGATTGCATTTAAGGCTACAAACAATTGCTATGTTGTACGGGTGGTCGATGACTAGGCTTCCGAACTTTTGGCGGTTCATCTTTGTGTTTGCAATTCTGTGCGCTCCCTGCCACGTTCCCGCTGTCAGTGTTTTTCCGCATATTTCGCAAAATCCACCGCTTGTTGCCAGTGCCATTTTCCGCTGGTTCTTCTGTACCTCTGTCATTGTTCAGCCTCTGAAGCGTGCAGATTATTCCAGAAATGTTTTATGTTCTCTTTGTGCGTTGCCCATTCAAGATTCGTCCAAGAATTATTGTGCGGGTTGCCGTCTTTGTGGTTTATCTCCTGTCCGGGTATTGCGTCCGGAAGAAAGTTATAAGCTACAAGACGGTGAACATAAATTGCGATTCTTTGACCGTTCAAATCTATAATCTTTGTTTTTAAATACCCCTGTCCTCGTTTATTGCTGTAGGTTGCTAATGGCTTTTTTGTAATTGCGTTGCGTAGATTTCCCCAGTTACTGACTTCATAAAGTCCGCTAAAATTGTGACCCTGGTAGCTGGTTATATTACGCCATTTTTCCAGCGTTTTCATCTTGTGACCTCTCTTGATTCGTCAAATGTTACGTACCAGAGGATTCTTTCTTCATCTCCTTCCGCCTCGTAATAATCGCCGTCAATGTCGTACAGTTCTTCTTTGTCCAAATCCTGAATAAATCGGATTGCGTCGTGCAGGGTTCTGTACTTTTTGTAAACTTCAACGCTATAATCTCCGCCGTCTTCGCAATAAGTCACCGTTACAAAAACTTCTGTTTCGTTTTCGTTCAGTGTTGTATTGATTTTGATTTTTTCGATTTTTGCTTTTTGTATTAAAAAATTAATTCTCATTGTTTTTCTCCTTCAGAATAATTCCAAGTTGTGCTGCTAATATGTGAGCCGCTTCTATGAGCTTTGCGCAGTCTTCTGTGCTGGCGTCGTGCTCTCCTTTTGGGTAGATATGTCCCGCAACTGTGGTGTATGGATATGCCATTTGCTCAACGGCCGTCATTTTTATGCAGTATTTGATTGTTTCATAATCGTTGCCACTTTCTTCACAAATCTGCATTATATGGCCGTTCAGATGGTGATTCTGACTGTGCGGTCCTGTTGTTCGCGGGCGGTGCGGTCTGGAAAGCGTGACGCTCACATAATCATTATTTTTGTCGTGGCAAAGGCGGAGCACTTTTTTTAACGCTTCTTGAAGTTCTGCTTCCGCTGGTGCTTCAAAACAAATATAACCTTTCTGGTTTATCCGTTTTAATGTGACTGTGACTCCGCTCATTTTTTTTTGCCTCCGTTAGAAGATTTCGTACAGTTCTTCATTCAGTTCAGGTGTTATTGCCTGTGATTCTGAGGGCTTTTGATGTGCCTGTGCGTATGTTTGCCCGCGGCGTGTCAGTTCATCTCTAAGAAAGTTGATTACTTCGCGGGCTGTCATCGTCTGCCTCATTGTGCTAATTCTCTGGCAATCCTGATTACTGAAAATCTTTGTATTATCTTCGTACATAGTTCCCAGTATACTGTTGATTTCCTTGTGTTCTGCAGGGGTGTCCGTTCCCCCTGCAGGCTGTGGATTTTTTACAGGTGGTGCTTTCCGCACTCTCTCTTGTTGTGGTTTTGAAACAGTCTTCATTTCGTCAAAGGTATGAGTTGTAGCGTCCGGGTCTTTGTCATCTTCTGTCGGAATGCAGAAAACTTGGAGCATTGCATATTTCAAACCGATTGAAAGTGCTTTATTGCTTGCCTTATCTCCGCTGTCCATTGCTTCGCCAATGACAATTGATTTAATGTTTGAACCGTCCTGCGCATAAAATGTGAACTCTATTTTTAACCGTGTGTAGAACATTGTCGCTCCGTTTCTGGTTGTGCCTTGTGTTCTGTTTTCTTCTAGAACGGTCGGGACTACAAATAATCCGCATTCAGCCATTACTGGGTGAAGTTCGTTCATTACGTCATCAATTCCCCGGAAATTAAAGCCCTGCTGCTGGTTTTTACGCCCTTTTGCTATGGCGTTAATTTTCTGCATTACTTCTGATATGGTTTTATAAATTAAAGGTGTTTGTGCTTCCATTTTTTTTACCTCCAAAATTAATAGTTCCCGTAGTCATCAAATCCGGCGTTGTTTTGTTCACTGTTGTTCTGGTCGTTATTGCGTGAACCGCATAGCTGGATGTTGTTTGCTACAATCACGATTTTTGAGCGTGTCTGTTGCGTCTGCTGGTCTGTCCAGCGGTTTTGTTTCAGATAACCTTCAACGCCGACTTGTTTACCTTTTGTCATATAAGGTTTAAGGCTTTCCGGCTGTTTTCCAAAACTTTCAACTTCAAAAAATGAAGCCTCTTTTATCCATTCGCCGTTTTTCTTTATGTCGCGATTAACGGCCAGCGTGAATGTTCCTATTGCCATTCCGTTGTTTGTGTATTTAAGTTCCAGGTCCTTTACAAGATTCCCGATTATTGCGACTTGATTTACATTTGCCATTTGTTTGCCTCCAGGTGGGGAAAAGTTCCCGGGAAGTCTTGCGATTCTTTCCCGGGAGTTTGTCTTTCTGCGGTCTTTCCCGCCGCCACCAAAATTGCATTAACTTGCTTTGCGGTCTTTCCCGCCGTCTTTATTTCCAGCCCATACGGGCAAGGATTTTTTTATTCTGTGACTGTATAAACTCCGTTTCCTTTGTTTTCCAGCTTTGTGTATGTAACGCCAGCTTGAGTTATTGCTCTCCGGACTTGATACAGTTGTTCACGACTTCCTTCCAGTACCAGTGCATACGTTTCTTTTACTTTTAGCGGTTGCTGTTCAATTTCAAGGCCCAGTGCTTCACTTACAAGAGCTTCTTCGCTGTCTTGTTTCAAACTGTCGTTTATTTCCCTGATTTCTTCCTGCTGCTGATTCTCAATTGCTTTTCTTGTCTGGATTTGTTCACGCTCGATTTTTTCTCGTGCCAGTCGTTCCCTGTTTGCTTTTAAGGTTTCTGCCTTTTGCATTGCCTGGTTCAAATCCAAAGTGTCAAGGTAAACGGTTTTTAGAAGCGGGACATCTTCTGCGGGGAAATTTTCAAGAATTTTCAAATCGCTGAAAGTCTTTTCTTGTATTGCGTCCAGCTCTTTAAATACATCTTTTTGCTTTGTTGTTTTATTTGTCCAGGATTTCTGATAGATTCTTTCAAAGTCAAAAAGTGTAAAACCTGAAGTTTTCCAGTATTGCTCGTAAGTCCATTTTCTTGCTTCGCGATTCCGTTCTTCTTCAGCTTTGACAATTTCATCTAAACCACCGCTTGCCTGTTTAATAGCCTTGCAGGTTTCGTTGATTGTTATCTTGAACTTGTTGAATGGCTCCATGTAGGAGCGTTCAAGTTCAAGCCGTTTTGCATTCAGTGCTTTTTCTGCATTGTTCAAAATAGCGCGATCATTCTTTGCTTCTTCAACTTTTCCGATGTAGTTTTCCGGTTTGTAATCCTCAAGTTTTGATAGCACAATATCGCGGATTGTTTCTGCGTTGCTGGTTAAAGTTCCAAGTGTGAGGCTGCTTTGCAGTTCTAATTCTTTACTGGTTAACATTGGCGGCCTCGTTATTTGTGCAAGCACTTTCTTTTATGCATTTGTTACCGTTCTGGGTACAAATCTGGGTACAAATTCCCATCATTTCGTTTGTCATTTCACAAACCTCCGTTTTTTATTTAAACTTGTTTTTGGTGGCCACCGTTTTACAAGTTTTACAAAAGCCCGCAGGAGTCGAACCTGCAGCGGCAGAGAGCCGGTTGCCGCTTCCGTAAGGGCTTTATAAACAATTATTTTTTTGTAGCAGTTCCAAAGCTTCCGCTCCGCTTCTTACTACACCGGCGACGCCTCCCTTTTGATTGATGTCGTCGATTCTGGCTTTCTGTTGCGGGGAAAGTCTCCCCCCATTTTGCCGTTTACATTCAATGCCTAAAAACCGCCCGTGTTTGTCATAACCTTCAAAGTCCAGCGTCCCCTTGTTTGCGCTTCGAATAAACCGAGAGCCTATTTTAAAAGCTCCGGTGTTTATCCGCTGCATCTGACTTGGTGCGCCTGGCAGTTGCTCAAGAGGTTTCATAAGCCCTACACCTATTAAAACCGCCTTTACTTCTTGAACAACCGTTTTTTCAGTTATGCCTATCTGATAAGACATCGTATTACGACGTATATAACCGTCAAAATTGGAATTAATTTGAGCACGTCTGTCGGTTCAAATTTCCAGATTGTTTTTCTTTGCCATTTGTTGCGCGAGATTTGGTGTGCTTCGTAGCCTTTTTTCATTTCGCTCCGTTAAAAAATAAAGCCCAGAAAGAATTTGAACGCTTTTCTTTCTGGGCTATTGGGCCTGTTTATGGGCTTTTTGACGCGTTCTAACAAAAAACCCATAAACTTCAGAACTTACGCCGGCTGAGGTTTAATTTTGTCCTTTGCTAAGTTCTTTTTTAGTTTATGGTTTTATTGCTACACAGCAAATTCAAAATGATGACTAAGGAATTGAAAAAATATATAATGAATCAACATTATTTTATAAGAGGCAAAGAATGGGAAAAACAATTGCTCAAAAGATTTTCGAAAGTCATCTTGTAGATGCTCCTTTCCCAAATACTTATGTTTTAAAGCTGGATAGAGTTTTCTGCCACGAAATTACAACTCCAATTGCAATTAATGATCTGGTTGAACGTGGCAAAGATCGTGTTTTTGATAATACAAAAATTAAAGCTGTCATTGACCACGTAACTCCTGCAAAAGACAGTAAAACAGCCCTTCAGGAAAAAATTATCCGCGATTGGGCAAACAGAAATGACATTAAAGACTTTTTTGACATCGGTTCAAACGGTGTCTGTCACGCAATTTTCCCTGAAAAAGGTTTTGTACGCCCTGGCTTTACAGTAATCATGGGCGACAGTCATACTTGTACACACGGTGCATTTGGAGCTTTTGCAGCCGGAGTTGGAACAACTGACCTTGAAGTTGGAATTTTAAAAGGAGTTTGTTCATTTCGCGAACCAAAATCAATTAAATTTGTTTTAAACGGAACTTTAAAACCAGGAGTTTATGCAAAGGACGTTATTCTTTACCTCATCGGAAAAATTGGCGTAAACGGAGCAACTAACTGCGTTGTAGAATTCACAGGTCCTGTTGTTGATAATTTTGACATGGAATCAAGAATGACTCTCAGCAATATGGCCGTAGAAGCCGGTGCAACTTCAGGAATTTGTTATCCGGACATTAAAACTGTTGATTATCTTTGGGAATTCATCAAAGACGAATACAAAACAAGGGAAGCTGCCCTTGAAGATTATTCAAAATGGAAATCTGATGATGATGCCGTGTACGAAAAAGTTTATACTCTTGACCTTTCTGACCTTGAACCAATCTGTACAGTTGGCTACAAACCGGATCAGATTAAAAAAGTCAGCGAAATGAAAGGCACAAAAGTAAATCAGATTTATATCGGTTCTTGTACAAACGGTCGAATTTCTGACCTTAGAATTGCGGCTCAGATATTAAAAGGACACCACATTGCAAAAGGTGTACGGGGCATTGTTTCTCCGGCAACTCCAAAAATTTACAAAATGGCACTTGACGAAGGTATCATTTCAATCTTTATGGATGCTGGTTTCTGTGTAACAAATCCAACTTGCGGTGCTTGTCTTGGAATGTCAAACGGTATTCTTGCAGAAGGTGAGGTTTGTGCTTCTACTACAAACCGTAACTTTAATGGTCGAATGGGTAAAGGCGGAATGGTTCATCTGATGAGCCCAGCGAGTGCTGCCGCAACTGCAATTGCCGGTACAATCACAAATTCTGAGTTATACAAAGACTAAGACTTAAAAAAAATAATTCGTGGCACTAAAACTGCGGATTATTTATCCACAATCGTGATTTTTAGTGCTATATTTTATTTATATAGAAAAAACTAACTTGTAATGAATACAACAGGAGTTAAAAAATGAAACAATTTGGCGGACCCGTATTGTTTTTGGATCGTTCAGATATTAATACTGACGAAATTATCCCGGCTAAATATCTTACTGAAAATACAAAGCAGGCTCTAAAACCTTACCTTCTGGAAGATTTAAAACTTGACGGATTTAATCCGCAGACTGATGTTCCCGGAAAAAAAGTTATCATAACACGTGAAAACTTTGGCTGTGGTTCAAGTCGTGAACATGCACCTTGGGCACTTGAAGTAAATGACATTTACGTTGTTGTTGCACCGAATTTTGCCCGAATTTTCCGCCAGAATATGTATAACTGCGGTTTGATGGCTATTGAACTTGACAAAAAATCAATTGCAGACATTTTCCGTGAATTTGCAGATAAAGAAACGGAATGTAAAATCGTCTTCAATGATGACGGAACTGCAAAAGTAAAATTAATTGCAGGTTCGTTCTCAAAAAGCTATCCTTTCAAACTTGACGATTTTGAAAAAGCTCTTGTTGAAAAAGAAGGTTGGATTGGCTACGCTGATTCAAAATACTAAAACAGACTTTTTTAAGACTAAAAGCATCTGTCAATTTTCGACAGGTGCTTTTTTTTTATGGGAACCTCTAAAAATTGCAATTTTTAGAGGTATCGAAAGAAAACGCGACGTTTTAATTCGTTGTATTTTAACGAATTAAAACTCGCAGTCATCTTTAAAAAAGCATTGAAAATGTTTTTTTAGAGATGACCTTATTTAAAAAACAAAGCATACGTCTGCAAAATCATACATTTCGAGCAATTTTCCGCAAAAAAAATTTAATGGGAAGCAGTGTAAATGATTTTTTAGAGATGCCCAAATTATGGAGCAGTGACAATCCCAAAACAGTCTCCTGCCCCATTTTTTTAGTAATTCTGAGCGTTAATTTCAAAATAACTTTGCGGATGAACACAAACCGGACAAACTTCCGGAGCATTTGTGCCAACCACAATGTGACCGCAATTTCGGCACTCCCAGACTTTTACTTCGCTTTTTGCAAAAACTTCCTGCATTTCAACATTGTGAAGCAGCGCACGGTATCTCTCTTCGTGGCGTTTTTCAATAGCCGCAACCGCACGGAATTTTGCCGCCAGAGCCTTAAAACCTTCCTCCTCCGCAGTTTTGGCAAAATCATCATACATATCAGTCCATTCGTAATTTTCGCCTTCGGCAGCAGCCTTCAAATTTTCCGCCGTAGAACCAATTCCGTCCAATTCCTTGAACCACATTTTTGCGTGTTCTTTTTCGTTATCAGCCGTTTTCAAAAAAAGTTCTGCAATCTGTTCAAAACCTTCTTTTTTTGCCTTTGACGCAAAATAAGTGTATTTGTTTCGCGCCTGAGATTCTCCAGCAAATGCTGCCTGCAAATTTTTCTCTGTCTGAGTTCCTTCGTACTTATTCATTTTTTGCTCCTATAAATAAACTGTTTTTTTATCATGGCGGTCCGGCGTGCGCATCTTCGCAAAAAGATTCATTCCCCTTTCCGCCACAAAAAATCACAGTAAAAAAAATCAATCAACTGCCCCATAGCGCACGCCGTCGGCTGTTCCGCAGTTCCGCTTTCGCTTCAACCCCCGCAAGACGCACAATTTGCGCGACTTGTGGGGTTCAGCATCGGCAGTTGAAACTGCCTTCGCTGCTGCTCCATAGCCTACCGCAAGTGTGTTACCGTCAATTTTCCGTTCCAATTACATTTTACTGCACTTTGGACACAATCCCGTAAAAATAAAATTATGAGAATCAACAATAAAACCGTCATTTCCCATTCTTTTTGCAATTTCCGCTGTAATATTTTCTATTGTTGCAAGACACTCCTCATCAAAAGGTGCATCATACATTTTTTGACAATTTTTACAGCAAAAGTGGTAGTGATTTTTTAATGTAATGTCATAGTGATCCGCCGCATCCGGCACAGAAATTTTCATCAGACTGCCGTTTTCACTCAAAACAGCAAGATTTCTGTAAACAGTTCCTTTGCTGATGTGCGGGTCTATCGCTCGCGCTTTTTCGTAAATTTCATCCGCCGTCGGATGCGTGTAATTTTCCTCCATGATTTCTAAAATCAGTTTTTTTTGATTTGTATTTCTTGCATGCATAACTTTATTATAAGGGATTTTTTTATTTTGTAAACAGTAATAAGTCTTAATATTGTTAAAAAAAACTTATCATGACAACAAACCTTAAACAGTCCTTAAGAGAACCTCTAAAAATTGCAATTTTTAGAGGCAACTTTGCCCTTAATTCAATCTTGCAAGTTTTTCTTTTATAAACTCTGATTTTTCTTTTAAGCCGATTTTTCCAAGTTTTATAAAAAGTACATTCGGCTGTGATGGCTCAAGTCTTATAACTCCAGGATTATTTTTTATAACTTCTAGTAATTTATCTATCGAAATATTTGAAGTCTGTTTAAATTCAACCTTTACTTCACCTTGACGCTCTTTTAATGAACTGATTGAAAGTTTTTTGCACAGAATTCTGATTTCCGCAAGTGCAAGTAAACTTGAAACTTCGTCTGGAACTGGACCAAAACGGTCGTTTAACTCATTTAAAATGCCGTCAAATTCTTCCTGACTCGTAATTCCGGCAATTTTCTTGTAAATTTCCATTTTTATCTGAGCATTTGTAATGTAGGTATCAGGAATAAATCCTGTGTATTCAAGTTCCATAAGAACTTCGCCCTGCTCAACATAATCTTTTTGAGACATCAGTCGGTTTACGGCATCATTTAACAGTCTTACGTACATATCAAAACCAACAGAATAAACTTCACCGGACTGGTCTTTGCCCAAAAGATTTCCTGCCCCACGGATTTCCATATCTTTCATGGCGATTTTAAATCCGCTTCCAAGTTCAGTAAAATCACTTATAACCTGAAGTCGTTTCATTGCAACTTCGCTCAAAGCCTTATTTTCTGGATACAAAAGATATGCGTAAGCCTGACGGTCACTACGTCCAACTCTTCCGCGCAACTGATACAACTGAGAAACTCCGTACATATCTGCACGATCAATAATAATTGTATTTACATTTGGAATATCAATTCCGTTTTCTATAATTGTCGTCGCAATCAAAACATGAAAGCCACCCATTTTAAAACGGTGAAAAATATCATCAAGCTCGGTGCTAGTCATCTGGCCGTGTGCAACATCAACTAAAACTTCTGGAACTATCTGTTCAATTTTGCGCCTCACATCCATCAAAGATTCAACTCTGTTGTGAAGATAAAAAATCTGACCGCCACGTTCAATTTCTTTTCGGATTGCGGCCGCTACGCGCTCGTCGGTATATTCATCAATTACAGTTTCAATCGGCTGACGATTTTGCGGGGGGGTCGTCAGAAGACTCATATCACGGATTTTCAAAAGGCTCATATGAAGCGTTCGCGGAATTGGCGTTGCAGACATGGTAAGACAGTCTATGTTGTTTTTCATTTCCTTGAGTTTTTCTTTGTCCTTTACGCCAAAACGCTGCTCTTCATCAATTATCATCAAACCAAGATTTTTAAATTTCACGTCTTTTTGAATAATCCTGTGCGTTCCAACAAGAATATCAACATCACCGTCTGCAAGGCGTTTTAATATTTTTTTCTGTTCAGCAGAAGGAACAAAACGGGACATTCGCTCAATTTTTACCGGGAAATTCTTAAATCTTTCCTTACAGTTTTCATAATGTTGCTCTGTAAGAATTGTCGTCGGAGCCAAAAAAGCAACCTGCTTTCCGCCCATAACCGCTTTAAACGCCGCGCGCATTGCAAGTTCTGTTTTTCCATAGCCGACATCACCACAAATCAAACGATCCATTGGAACCGGTCGTTCCATATCTTTTTTTATTTCTTCCGTGACCGACGCCTGATCTGGAGTATCTTCGTAGGGAAATGCTGCTTCAAAAGTTGCCTGCCATTCAGTTTCTTTTGGAAAAGCAAATCCAACTGCCGCCTGACGCCTTGAATACAAATCAATTAATTTCTGTGCAAGTTCTTCTACAGCCTGCCTTACTTTTGATTTTCTAGCTTCCCAGGATTTACTGCCAATGCGGTCAAGTTTTGGAGTATTTCCTTCGTTACCGATATACCGCTGAACAAGATTTACCTGCTCAATCGGCACAAATGCAAGTTCCTTGTCGGCATATTCAAGTTTTATGTAATCGCGCTCATTACCCATTGATTTTACGCGCTCAATTCCGTGAAAAAGTCCAATTCCCCAATTCACATGAACAACATAATCTCCAGGATTTAACTCAACAAACGTGTCAATTGGCTTACTTTTTGCCTTTACATTATTTTTTGGAACATATTTTCGCCGTCCAAAAATTTCATTTTCCTGAATTACAAGAATTTTTGCTTCCGGCAAACTAAAACCGGCAGAAACTGGCTCTGGAATTAACTGCAAAGGATTTTGCAATTTTTCGTCATCAATAAAATCTTTAAAAATTTCGTGAATTCGAAGATTTTGATTCGGATTATCCGTGTAAATAAAAATATTCCAGTTATCTTTTTGAAAATTTTGGAATTCTTCTTTTATAAAATTGATATTTCCAAAAAAACTTCTTCCAGGTTCTGCTTTAATTTTTATAAACGAAGGATTTTCATTTTCCGCACCGTCAGTCAAAACTGTTTTAAAAAATATATTCCGCGCAAAAGAATTTTTCAGGTCTTCAAATTTCAACAAATGAAAATCAACTGGTAAAACAGGCAATTCTTCACGCGCCTTGCGGTACATTCCAGAATATTCCCGGAAAATCGTCATTTCACCGTTCACAAGGCGGTCATAATCAAGATAAAGCACAAATGATGTTGAATCAATGTAATCAAGAATTGTGTAAGTTTTGTCCCACAAAAAACTATAATAAAACTCTTCGCCTTCGCTTTCGCCGTAAAGTTCAATTTCTGCAAGAAGATTCTGCTTATATTTTTCTGCATTTTCGGTAAAGGGAAGATGAACATTTTTTGAATTTTTTTCCGCGGTAAAATCTGAAATTTCAGGATTTTCAACGCTAACGGCAGTTTTATCATATTCAGTAAAAAATAATTTTAACTTTTCTACCGTTTCATCATTCCAAATAACTTCCTTCATCGGATAAATTATTACCTCATCTTTTGAACCCGTAGTCACTTGATTATCCGCATCAAAAGATTTTATGTGCTGAATTTCCTCAAAATCAAAAATAATTCGCGTTGCATTTTCGTCATTTGGAAGAAAAATATCTAGAACTTCACCGCGAAGGCTGAATTCCCCTTTTACAGTAACTTTTGGAACTCTGATAAAACCAAGTTTTATGAGTTTTTCTGCAATTTTAGTTGTATTTAAAACATCTTTTATTTTTAACTTAAAGGAATTTGATTTTAGATATTGCGGAGGCGGAAGCGGAGTTAAAAATTCCCTTTCTGTGATTATAAAAATTCTTGCTTTTTCTTTAAAAGTTTTCTGAATATCTTTTTGAACCAAAGTTGAAAGAAATCCTGCCCGTTTTCCAAAAACTACAGAACCCTTTGCTGATGGGCGGTAAGGCAGAGTTCCCCAGGACGGAAAAATATAAATTTCAGCATCTGGATAAATTGTATGAAAATCTACTGAAAGATTTTTTGCTTCAAATTCCGTCGGAACAACAACTAGAATATCACTAGAAAAAACAGAATATTGCGGAGATTTTTTAGAAGAAAAAGAATATTGATTTGCCTGAAGTGTTTTAAAATGACTTGCCTTGCACAATTCTTTTACAAAAAAAGAAAAAAGCGACCCCTGCAAACCGCTTACATAAAAGGGAAATTCAGATTGTGAACTGCTGATTTTTGAAATACTGTTTTTCAAAACTTCAGACTGATGTATAAGTTCATTTATGTTTAATGATTTCATTTTTTAATACCGAACATTATAATAAGTTTATCTCTAAAAAATCAGGTTTTAGAGCATCTCTAAATAACGCATTGTAAATGATTTCTTAGAGATGCCATTAATAAATTTCAATTAAGGCTTTGCAGGAGACTACAGTGAATCTTCGTAAAATTTTTAATATTATAGCAATTTTTTTTATTTTTGGGCAGATTAATCTTTTTGGCGAAATAAATCAGGAAAGTTTTAAGAACGCAAGTGTTTCCATAAAATATTACAATAAACAAATTTATTATCCTGGAAGTGCCGGCGATTTCCCGATTTTTGTTCATATTACAATTAAAAATAACGGAACAGAAACATTAAGATTTAAACTTGCCGACGACAGAACTTTCAGCATGGATTTCTATGCCTATACCACAAAAAACCGCAATCTTGATCAAACTGATTCTTTGACAGAAAAACGAACAACAAATCAGACCGTTTATTTCCGTGAAATTGCAATTGAAACCGGCGAAGAATATTCATTTGTAGAAAACGTAAAAGACTTTCTAAAAATTGAAAGCCCTTCCGTTTATTATCTTGAACTTCAGTTCTATCCTGAACTTTATAAATCGAAATACATTTCCTTAAAATCAAACCGATTAACTCTGGAAATAAAACCTAGTCCTTCAGTTTCAAGTTCTGCAGTTTTACCGGTATCTTCTGAAACAGTTGAAATTTTAAAGCCACAGGATTTATCTCCAGACAAAATTATTGAACAAACTGTAATTGCAAGACAAAAATCATTATGGGATCAATATTTTCTTTATATGGACGTTGAAAGTATTTTAAAACGTGATACTGTTATGGCAAAAAAATATGCAGCATCTTCTGCATCTGACCGCAAACGAATGCTTGAAAATTTTAAAGCTGACTTAATGCAGTCAAAAATTGAAAATGACATTGTTGCAATTCCCGAACGTTTCCAGATTGAAAAAACAACTTACACTCCAACTGAAGGCACAGTTTCTGTAATTGAATGGTTCAAATATACAAATTTCAGCGAAAAAAAGCGCTATACATACAAAATCAGACAGCGTGAAGGAATCTGGTACATTTATGATTATGTCGTAGTAAATCTAGGAACTGAGTAATGAAAGCTTTAATAATTTCTGACGATGATTTTATAATTTCCCAGTCAAGTAAATTTTTACACAACAACAATTTTGACATAATAATTTATAAGTGGCTTTTAAAAGCACTGGACAATATCGAAGAAATACAGCCGGATTTAATTTTTATAAACGCAAGTGAATATCCACGCCACTGGAAAACTTTGGTGCAGTTTGTAAAAAGTGGAATTGGCGGCGAAAGAGTCTGCATAATTTTGTATGAATCAAAGGCTCTTTCTGAAGAAGATAACGAAAAAGCCAAAGCTTTGGGAATTAACGCAACATTAAAAAACTTCAGCAAAAATGAAATTGAAAAGACCTCCGAAATAATTTCTGCATTTTTTGGCATAGAAAATAAAACTGATTCAAAAAAAACAATTCCAACGGAAGAAACTTTCACTCAGATAAACAAAAATTATGATGAAATTCCAACCGTGGAAGACATTTTTAATGAAAATAATATTTTAGTCCCAAAACTTTCGGAAGGCGAAGACGTAATTGAAGAAATTTTGTTTCCGCACACAGAAGAAAAAAAACAGCGGAATGCATATATAATTTTTAACAATCCAAAAAATTATAAATTAAATACCGGAATTGTAACAAAGTATGATGATTCAATTTTTGAATGTCACTTTGACTTTCCGCTTGAAAACCTTAGTGAAAACGAAATTATCAGACAGATTTCTTTTTTGAACGATGACGGATATTTTGGATTTTCCGCCACTGTAAAATCTGTGGAAAACGAGAGCGGAAAACTAACCTTAAAAATCTTAGAAAAATATGAAGAAATCTAAAAGAAAAGATGCCAAGTTTTTTTGTGAAAGCTGCGGTTCAGAAGTTTCAAAAAATGCAAAAGTCTGCCCATTTTGCGGAAAATTTTTTGCTTCCGTACGCTGTCCAAAATGCGGAAACACCGGTACTACAGACAATTTTGCTCAAGGCTGTCCAAAATGTGGTTACGCCGTCCATTCAGAGTTCTTTTCTAAAAACAATTATAATATTCCGCTTTCTTCCGGTAAAAAAAATCACAAAAACAATTTCTTTGACATTTTAAAATTTTCTTCTTCAAAAAATAAAAAACACGGAGACTCCTCTGCAATTCCACTTTGGATTTACGTTTTGTGCATTGCAATCTTAGCACTCCTTTTGATTATGATTTACAAATTTTTGAGAAAATAAAGGGAACCTCTAAAAATTGCAATTTTTAGAGGTAACTCTGAAAACACGATGTTT
>CAVJCY010000051.1:0-18391 GCA_963648145.1 bacterium
TATTTTTGGCTAAATCTGGCTGACCCGTAGAGGCTGTTTTCTCCCGACTCTAACATCAGATTATGATTTTACAACAGGTTCTTTATCTAAAAATGCTATTGCTACTCCTGAAACTGGCGTAACTTATACTTTGTACCAGAGGGTAACAACTGACAGTTTAGCAGAAGTTACCTGGACTAAAGTTGATGTCGTAGTTACAGATAAAGCAAACAAAAACGATTATACTTTCACAAATTATGACAACAGTACTACTGGTTTATATGAAACTAAAACTGTTACAGATATAGTAACTTCAATTGACTATACGTTTAACTTGAAAGATTACTCAACAGCAAACACATATTACTTCATGGTTGTTGCTGAAAAATCTAATTCTGACGTTTACTATTCTTCTACAGCTAAAGTTGCAGGTGCTCAATAGTTTTATAACACATAACTATTCTTAGAAGTGAAAAAGGGCTGCTCGTAAATGGGCGGTCCTTTTTTGTATATGATTAGTTACGTTGTGTGTCATGCTGGATTTATTTCAGCATCTATTCAGAAAATTTTAAATTATATTTCCGTCGTGAAGCTTTATGACGTGATTTGCCATTCCCACGATTTTTTGGTCGTGAGTGGAAAAAATAAACGTGGTTTCCAGTTCTTTGTTCAATTTTTGCATAAGTTCAAGAATCTGGTCGCCGTTTTCGGAATCGAGGTTTGCGGTTGGTTCGTCGGCAAGAATTATCGGACATTTTGTGGAAAGTGCACGGGCAATGGCAACGCGCTGTCGCTGTCCGCCGGAAAGTTCGCTTGGTTTATGATTTTTCCAGTCTGTAAGACCGACCGTTTCTATGAGGTAGTCAACCCATTCATTTTGCTGTTTTGTTGTTTCAGAAGTTTTATAGCCAAGATGAAGAGGCATTGCAACATTTTCTGCAACATTTAAAACCGGAATTAAATTGAATGTCTGAAAAATAAATCCGATTAAATTGTGGCGGTATTCTGTGAGTTTTGAATCCAGTGCCGCAGAAATGCTCTGTTTTTTTGATAAATCAACGTCTTTGTAAATGTCCTGTCCGTTTAAAATTAATGTTCCGGAAGTTGGCAGGTCTGTAAGGCCGATTATATTTAAAAGTGTGGATTTTCCGCTGCCGGAAGGCCCTGAAATTGCACAAAATTCGCCTTTATTAATCTGAAAGGAAGCGTCTTTTACCGCTTTTACTTTAACTTTATCCATCTGGTAAGTTTTGCATATATTTTTTAGTTCAACGATTGTCATAAAATTTAGTATAAACTGGAAATGAAAAAGAATGAAGTGGACTTTTGAGGCGTACTTTTGAGGCGAGTTTCAAAATCCCTTACGAATTCCTTGGACAAAATCCCCTACGAATTAGTGTTTCAAAATCCTGTTCAAAATATGGTTTGACTATTAATCTTCTCTAAAGTAAATTTAGTGTGTGCATTTTTTTATGAGGAAAAATTATATGGAAAGTAAAAAAACAAATTGGATTTGGGGAATTTCTCTTGCGGTTTTGGGAATTGTAATGCTTGCAAGCCCTTCATTTATGGTAAAAATTGTGGTTTTTCTGATTGGTTTTTTGTGCGTTGTGCGTGCAATTTATAATCTTGTGCGTGTTGGAAAAGATTCGGAAAACGAGATTTTTAATAAAATGGTTGTTGGAAAATCTGTTGCTGGCATTTTCTTTGGCGTTATGGCTATGATTTTTTCACTTCCGTTTGCGGTTGTTGCATGGTCGGTTCTGGTTTATATTTTTGCAATTTATCTTTTGGTTGCAGCCGTTTTTGGATTTTATACACTTTCCTTTATTCGTAAGGAAAATGTTGACCGCAAAGAAGCAATTTTTGAAAATTCTTTGATGTGTGTTGCGGCTATTTTGATTTTTATTCTGAAACCGGTGAGTGTTGCAAATGTTCTTTTGAGAATTATTGGCGTTATTGCACTTCTGGCAGGTCTTGCGTTTATAGCTTTTGAAGTTATTGCGCTTGTAAGAAAAAATAAAAATGAAATTACTGTAGAAGACGGCGATTATGTCGTAAAAGATGATGATTCTTCTGAAGAATCTGATGAAAAATCTGACAGCGAAGGAGATAAATAAGTATGGCTCATTGTGTAGTTCCTGAAGCAGAGGCAATTCTTGATAAGGAATATCCTGTTCTAGATAAAGGGTTTGTGCGTTTAGTTGATTATTTTGGTGGAGATCAGAGAATTGTTCAGTCTGCACGTGTTTCTTACGGAGAAGGAACTAAAACTGTAAGTCAGGATGCGGCATTGATAGACTATCTTTTGCGTCATCAGCATACATCGCCGTTTGAACAGGTTGTAATGACTTTTCATGTAAAAATGCCGATTTTTGTTGCAAGGCAGTGGGTTCGTCACCGTACCGGAAGAATGAATGAAGTTTCTGGTCGTTATTCAATTATGAAAGATGAATTTTATGTTCCGGAAGAAGATAAAGTTCAGCCACAGAGTAAAAATAATAAACAAGGCCGCTCTGATGAGGCATTTGAAAAATCAAAAGCGAACGAAATTATTGCAAAACTGGAAGATGCTCAGAAAATTGCTTACGAAAATTATTCTGATTTGATTGATGAAGGTCTTGCTCGCGAAGTTGCGCGAATTAACCTGCCACTTTCGCTTTACACGGAATTTTACTGGGAAATGGATTTGCATAATCTTTTCCACTTTTTAAAATTGCGCCTGGATTCTCATGCTCAGTACGAAATTCGCGTTTATGCCGAGGTTATTCTTGAAATTTGTAAAAAAGTTTGTCCTATGGCTACGGAATCTTTTATTAATCATATGAATAGAGGTGTAAATTTCAGCGGAGAAGAAATGGAAGCGTTGCGCGCTGTTCTTGACGGAAAACAAAATCCTCTTGAAGGAAAAAAACTTGACCGTTTTAACGAAAAAATTAAAACTGGAGTTCAACTCTAAAAATTATGTATAAAATGAAAACTTTTTTTAATTTATTGCCTTTAATTTTTGTCTTTGTTTTGAGTGGATGTTCAGACAAAATTATGGGATATTCGGTTTTGTTGTGGTCAAATCAGGAATATGAAATTCCAAGCGGTTCTGTTTTGCCGGTTTACATTAAATCTAATATTTCGCAGGTTTATGTAGTTGGTACCCCTGACGGACAAAAAATTGAATTGCCATTGTGGCAGCTTACGGAGCCTGTAAAAAAAAGTAAAATCGCAAAAGTTCAGGAAGTTTACGCATCGCAGGCATCTGTTTATGCTTCCGTAAAAGTTGACGGACTCCCTGGTCGTGCCGAACATGTAAATACTTCAAAACAGGTTTACAGATTCAGAAAAGGTGAAATTTTAAAGCTTCTTTACAAAGGAAAGGGTACTGCTCCAATGACCGGTGGAAAGCCTCTTGAAGGCGATTGGTACAGATTTTTGACAAAAACCGGAGTTCAGGGCTGGTGTTTTTCTTACAATCTGAATATTTATGAAGCGGGACTTGATCTTCAGCCGGTTGACGGCACAATTCAGCTTGAAGCAGAAGAAAATGACGGTGTAATGGATTATGTTGCGGAAAATATTTGGTATCCTGACTATTTTAAAACAATGATTGCATCTAAGAATATTGATGTTAATTCACTTTTGCCGTCTTACAATTTTAAAATTGATATAGAAAATAAAGAAGTAATTTTGAATACTTCAAAAATTCACGAAGAGTGGGATTATCAAGGATATTCAAAAGTTGATGACGGTGAATATGAATTGACTGGTATTCCGCTGAGTGTTATCAGAAAAAATTCAGAATTTATTGTTCTTCGCTATACAAACGAAAGTGGTAAGCCGGAAGATTTGAATTTTGTAATTTTGCAGGACGATTTGAATGAAATTATTTCTGCGGAAAAAGAACGACGTGAGGAATTGCTTTTGCAGTTTGTGGAAAATGGTCCGGTTTATAAAAGTTCAGCTTACGGAACAATCACGTTTAACAGTGATAACAGCATCAAGTGGACAAATTTCCAATCTCTTATTCCGGAAATTATTAAGGCCGGTGCAAAAAATACCGGAATTGCGGTTATAAGTTGTTCTGTAAAACCGTCTCTTGCAAAAAATTATGACGGAATTCTTACAATCAAATTTGACGGTCTGGATTCTGGTACAAACTTCCTGTACAAATTTGAAAATGATGGGCTTCGTCTGGAAGATACTTCTACGGCAGTTTTTGATGGAACTCAGTTGATTACAAGAAGTCAGAGTCCTGTAATCATGTTTTTTAAGGCAAATTAATTAAATTATGTCATTTGTTCAATTTTCTAAAGTGTCGCTGGCGTTTGGCGACAGAGATATTTTAAAAGACGTAACAATAAATCTTCAGACAGGTTCAAAAGTTGCCCTGACAGGTGCAAACGGAGCGGGAAAATCCACTTTGATAAAAGTTCTTGCGGGGCTTGTAAAACCAGACAGTGGAAACCGTGCAGTTCAAAAAAATTGCCGGATTGCGTACTTGCCACAGTCCGGACTTACCCATCACGGATGTTCATTGAAAGAAGAAGCGGACAAAGCGTTTGCTTTTGGATATGAAATTCAACGTCAGATTGATGAAATTGGCGAACAGTTAAAAAGTAGCCCTTTAAATACAAATGCCCTTGTAGAACATCAATCAGAGTTGATTACGGAACTTGACGAAAGCGGCTGGCACCGGCGTGATGTTGCGGCAGAATCAGTATTATTGGGACTTGGTTTTTCTCGGAAGGATTTTGATCGTAACACAGAAGAATTTTCTGGAGGCTGGCAGATGCGAATTGCTCTTGCAAAGTCCTTGATGCAAAATCCTGATATTCTGTTGCTTGATGAACCTACGAACTACCTTGATATTGAGGCGAGAAACTGGCTTGAAGGATTTTTAAAAGATTTTAAGGGCGGATTTTTGCTTGTAAGTCATGACCGCTACTTTCTTGACGTTACAATTAATGAAGTTTATGAGCTTTTTAACGGAGTTTTAAGGCGTTATCCGGGAAATTTTACTCACTATGAAAAAGTGCGCGAAGTTGAACTTAAAACTTTAATTTCTGAATATGAACAACAGCAGCAGGAAATTCAAAAACTGGAAGATTTTATAAATCGTTTTGGCTATAAGGCAACGAAGGCGGCGCAGGCTCAGGAATATCAGAAAAAACTTGATAAAATTGTACGGATTGAAATTCCTGAAAATTTAAAGAAAATTCATTTTACTTTTCCGCCGGCTCCTCATGCGGGGCGTCTTGTCTTGCGTTTAAAAGAAATTAACAAATCTTATGATTCAGCGGAAGGCAAGGGTACGCATCACGTTTTAAATAATCTTGATTTGACTTTGGAAAATGGTCAGCGTCTGGTTGTTGCTGGTCGTAATGGTGCGGGAAAATCAACTTTGCTACGGATAATTGCGGGAGTTGATTCTGATTTTTCGGGAGAAGTTGTGCCGGGTGCCGGGGTAAAAATCGGGTATTTCAGTCAGGATAATGCGGAAACAATAAAAGGAAGTCAGACAATTCTTGAATATCTGGAAAGTGAAGCTCCTCTGGAGTTAATTCCGAAGTTGCGGGATATGCTGGGGGCGTTCTTATTTCGAGGCGATGATGTTTATAAATCTCTTGATGTGCTTTCCGGCGGTGAAAAATCCAGAATTGCACTTTTGCAGTTGCTTTTGAGTCCTGTAAATCTTTTAGTTCTTGATGAACCTACGAACCATCTTGATTTGCACAGTAAGGATGTTTTGTTAAAGGCTTTAAAGGATTTTGGCGGTTCTGTCGTTTTTGTAAGTCACGACCGTGGATTTATTGAACAGCTTGCAACTCAAGTACTCGCGCTTGCAGACGGAACTTATAAATATTATCCGGGCGATTATAATTTTTATCTTGAGCAGGAAGCAAAACTTTCAGATTCTAGTCTTGAAAATGGCATTGAGTCTCAAACTGCCGGAATAAAAAGTGGAAATTCACAGAATACGCAGCATATTTCAAAAGCATCTTCAAATGAAGAAAATGGCGAAAATTCTGCCGTAAAACAAGATTGGCTTGAGCAGAAAAAACGCAACACTGAGCGCAGAAAAATTGAACGTCTTGTTCAGGCTCTGGAAGAAGAAATTTCTGCTTTGGAAGAAAAAAAATCAAAACTGGAAGAAGAAATTGCAAAACCGGAAGTTTATTCTTCCGGGGAAAAGGCAAAGGCGGTTCAGGCGCAGATTGAAGCCGTTTCAAAAGAAATTGAAAGTAAAACTGCAGAATGGGAAGAAGCGGCTTTTAAACTGGAAGACTAAAAGAGGGGCTGAGTTATGGAAAATAATGAAAATTCAGAAAATAAAAATGAAACTTCTGAGGCTGAATTCAGAAAAATAAGTCTGGCCCTTTATCTTATTCCGGTGACTTTGGGTGATACTCCAATTTCTTCAGTTTTGCCGTCCTGGAATCACGATGTTGTTGTGAGTATAAAACATTTTATTGTGGAAAATATACGTTCGGCACGGCGTTTTTTAAAAAAAGTTGACCGCAATATTAACATTGATGAGCTGACTTTTTATGAACTGAACCGCCATACAGACCGCCGCGTAATCGGGGAATATCTTGAACCGCTTTTAAAAGGCAAAAGTGTCGGAATTATCAGCGAAGCTGGTTGTCCTGCCATTGCGGATCCTGGTGCGGATGTTGTTGCAATTGCTCAGTCAAAAAAATTGCCCGTCGTGCCACTGGTTGGTCCATCCTCTATAATTATGTCTGTAATGGCAAGCGGTTTTAACGGACAGAGTTTTGCGTTTAACGGTTATCTTCCGGTTGAAGTTCCGCAGAGAATCAAGGCTTTGAAAAAACTGGAAACTAAAGTCTGGAATGATAATCAAACGCAAAGTTTTATAGAAACGCCGTACAGGAATTCAAAAATGATAGAAACGGTTTTGCAGACGCTGCGCTCTCAGACAAAACTCTGTATCGCCGCCGGAATCACCTGCAAAGAAGAATATATTGTTACGCGAACTGTAGAACAATGGAAAAAAGAAAAAAATCATATTCCGGATTTAGGAAAAATTCCTGCAATTTTTGTTCTTGGAAAATAAAAAATGAATTTTAATTTACGAAATGCAACTTTAAGCGACATTGATTCAATTATGAATGTTGAATCTGCCGGTTTTATAAAGGAAATTCAAGAAGAGCGTGATGTTTTTGAGGCACGAATTGTTTCAAATCCGGAACTTTTTTTGATTTTTGAAGATGAAAATAAAAAGATTGCCGGTTATTTAAGTTCTGAGTATTTAAAAAAAATCCCGCAAAACGCCTGTGAAATTGCGCTTGGTCACAATCCTCAAAAAATAAATGACGAGAAAAATATTATTTACCTCAGTTCATTTTCAATTTTGCCTGAATATCGCGGAAAGGGAAACGGCAGTATTTTGTGGAAAAAATCTCTTGAATATTTTCAGAAAAAAATTGATTCGGACGGAACTTTTGTGCTTTTGGTAAACGAAGTTTGGAAAGGAGCCTGTCGGATTTACGAAAATTCGGGATTTTCAAAAATAAAAGTCTTTGAAGATTTTTTTAATGCTGAAAATAACAATAAAACTGATGGAATTCTTATGATTTGCAAGGCTAAAAACTGTAAAATTGACTGAAATTTTGATTTGGGAGTTTTTATGCTGGAAAAATTAGTTCATGATATTTTTGCCTATGATCCTGATTGTTCGAATATTCATCATCTGATGGCCGTTCATGGTTACAGCCGCCTTATTGCGCAAATGGAAGGTGTTGATGAGCACACTCTTTTTATAACTGAAGTTTCAGCGTATCTTCATGATATAGGCGTGAAAATCAGTAAAGAAAAGTACGGAAATTCAAATCCTAATCATCAGGAAGAAGAAGGACCGGCCATTGCGCGGCAACTTCTCGCCCCGTATAATCTTCCGGCCTCAGATGTTGAACGAATCTGTTTTATAATCGGTCATCACCATACATACAAGGCGATTGACGGCATAGATTTTCAGATTCTTGTTGAAGCTGACTACATCGTAAATCTTATGGAGGGCTACTGCAAAAAAGATTCACTTTCGCAAATGCAAAAAAATGTTTTTAAAACTAAAAGCGGACTTTTTATTCTTGACCAAATGTTTCTAAGTCAAAAAGATAAAAAATCCGCGAAGTAACGATTATTCTGAGAGGTCAGCCCTTACTTAATCTTAAAAAACTGGAAGTCCCCCGGAATAATTCTTGTGTGGAATACTGTTTCCTTTTCTTGTGAATGCCAGTCCAGTGGTCGTGTATAAAGCGGTTTGATTTCTTTAGGCATCCACGGAGCAGGTTCGTCACTGTCTGGAATAATTTCAAGACCAGAAATTTCGCCTTTTACGTGAATATTAAAATCAAGAGGACAACAGCCGTCATTTGTGTAACAGTAAAGTCCAAACGCTCCGTTGTCGTAAGTAAAGAGCGAAACTCCATAACCACAGTCCAGCCAGATTTTGCCATTGCCAATTAATTCGTGGCGCAGAGTTGTAAGAACTTCCGCCGGCAAATCTCTAATTTTAGACGGCATATCAGGCAGGTTGATGACCTCAAAAGTTCCTTCACCGTAAGTGTCATACATCAAAATACTTTCGTGATATTCGCCGTGTCCCGCATTTGTGATTGACCAGGTTGAATTATTGCGGTGTTCCAAAAGTGGAAAACTGATTGGATTTGCAGATTTTATGTAATTTCTTCCGTAAAGTCCGCTAACGGTTACCTGGAATTCGTCGGCATCAAGACGGCGATTGTTGAAAGTAATGCTTGTGAGTTCTGAAATTTCAGGATACTTTTTGAGCGCGCCAATCATAAATCCGCTTGTTGCAATAACTTTTCCGCCCGCGCCCGCAAATTCTTTGATTTTACTGACAATTTTTTCATCTTTGAGTGATGACGCGGTTACCATAACGGCCGAAGTTTTGCGTGTTCCAGACTGTGAGCCGCCATCCCTGTCATTTCCACAAAATTCCGGAAAATCAGGTGTCGGTTCAAAAGGAATACCCACCATTCCAAGATAATCTTCTATGTGATCTTCACCCTGCGAATTAAACGGAATGTAAACCTCAAGCCCGCATGGATTACCGCATGAATCAAGAATTTTATCAATTTTTTTGTACATAAAACCAAGCGGAGTTGCACGTTTATTATCAGTCAGTGCCGGCCAGCAAAAATGCATAATTTCCCGTGATTTTGCAAATGCAGTCAGATAAGCCTGCTCAAGATAAGTGTCAATTCGGTCACATTCAAAAGGATCAAACCAACCTCCGCCGTTTTTGCCTGGCAAAACATTTTCCATATAGCGTGGCAGAGAATAACTCAAATAGCGCGGCAAATGCTGATCCTGCTGTTGACCGTGCCGTGTTTCAGTGCCGGTGTAAATTGCATCAAAAATCTTTCGCTGTTCTTGCGGATTGTAACCGGTTTCGTGGTAACTTTCCCGCCAGTTAGGATATTTTATGATAATTTTTACGTTCGGATTTACTTTTTTTGCCGGTTTTATAATCAGATTTTCAGAAACTTCCTGCATTTTTGCCAGTCGGAACTCTGACCAGCTGCGTTTTCCTTTTTCTTTCTGGCAGTCAGGACACATACACTGAGTAAAGAAAAAATCATCAATGATAAATTCATCAAAAATTGACGCCGTGTACTGTGAAACTTCTTTCAGACGCTGCCTCATTGGTTCATTGCAATAACAAAAAGTATCAAAAATACGGTGCCGATTTTTATCACTTTCGTTTAAATTGGGGGTCACAGTTGTAATTCCGCCGGAAACTTCCATTCCGTATTCTTCCATGACCTTTTTTACCATCAAAAGCTGCTCTTTTCGCGCAAAATCCCCACGGTAAGTTTCAAGATAAACCTTGTCAATTCCAACATATTTCTGAAGAAATTCCGCATCAGCACGTACTTTTTCTTCAGTAACCTTATCTGCCCACTGGGCAACGGCGTAAGTTACGCTCTTAAAATTTCTATATTTACTCATAACTTGATTATAGCACCGGCAATAATATTCAGAATATTAAAAAATTGTATGAATCTCTATTTTTTTAGGGCGAGACGGCAACAAGTTGCCGTCGGGCTTTTCGCGGCTACGGCATTCGCCTCCGGCTTTTGCGCTTTTCTGTCATTTACAATTTTGCTGCTCCGTCATCCCGGACTTCGATCCGGGAGCTTTTAATTTTCATGTTCAACTGCAAAATCCCGCTTCGCGGCCGCTACAATCCCTCTCGCGCAGAGCCAAAATTTTTACATAGCTTTACATAATTTTAACTTATTGTTTGTTTACAAATAAAGATGTATTCTATTGACAGTAAATATTATGAAAAATAAACTTATTCACCGATTCACCGATTCACCGATTCACCGATTCACCGATTCACCGGTAATCTTTTTGTCTGAGAGGTTAGGCTATGCTTTATAGTTTAATCATCTCTCCCATTGAAACAATTGTTGACATTGTTTTCCGATTCATTTCTTCAAAGTTTCAAGTTATTGGAATTATTGGCGCTGTTTGTGGCGTCAGTTTAATAATCAACTTTCTGGCATTGCCTCTTTACAATATTGCGGATGCTCTGCAGGACAAGGAACGCAAGGCTGCTAAGGCACTGGAACCTCGTGTTAAGCGAATCAAGAAAGCTTTTAAAGGCAACGAACAGTTTATGATGCTTTCTACCTACTACAGGCAGAATAATTATCATCCGCTGTATGTTTTGCGGTCTTCGCTTTCCATTTTGATAGAGATTCCGTTTTTTATTGCTGCTTACCATTATTTGAGTAACTGCGAGGCTTTGCGAGGCGCGTCGTTCTGGATTTTTAAGGATTTGGGAAGTCCGGACGGTCTTTTGCACATTGGCTCTTTTCCTATTCACATTTTGCCAGTAATAATGACGTTGATTAATTTTGTGTCTGGTGCAATTTACACAAAGGATGCTGTTTTCCGCGAAAAGATTCAGCTTTACATTGTGGCACTTTTGTTTTTAGTTTTGCTTTACAATTCCCCGAGCGGTCTTGTAATTTACTGGATTTTAAATAATCTTTTCAGTCTTGTAAAAAATATTGTGATGAAGACAAAGCACCCGGGCAGAATTCTTCATATTTTTATAAGCGTACTTTTGATACTAGTAACATTTTATTTTTTTAAATTCCGCCTGAACATGGATTTTTCAAAAAAGCTTGTTGCACTTTTTATAACTCTTGTTATTGTGCTTTTGCCTTTAGAAAAAAAATTGATTCAGAAAATTAAATTTTTGAAATTTGAATATTCTAAAAAAGGTGATTTTTTGATTTTGCTTTTTAGCGGAATTGGATTGGCTCTTTTGTGCGGCTTTGTAATTCCTTCAAGTAGTATTGCAAGTAGCGTGGGCGAATTTTCATTTTTGGGAAATACGGCGTCACCGGTTGTTTACATAAAAAATTCATTTTTTGTTTTTGCGGGATTTTTTATTTTATGGCCACTTGTCATTTATAAAATGTTTGGTTCTAACGTAAAGAAATTTTTATCTTTAGGATTTTTCCTGGCATTTATTTTAGCCCTTGCAAATGTTTATATTTTTAAACCAGTTTACGGCAATTTGAACTTTTTGTTTGAAGTTGAAAATGACGCCTATTTAAATACAGGCAAGAAAATTTATCTTTTGTCAATTCTTGCATTTTTTGCTTTTGCAGCAGTCTTTCTTGTTATTAAAAAATTCAAAAAGGAAAGTATTCTGGCAACGGTTTTGAGTGCTTTTTCTATAGGTCTTTGCGTTCTAGGATTTTACAAAGTTTCAAAGGTTAACAGCGGATTTAAAATTTATGAACAGAATAAAACTCTTACACAAAAAGTTGATACTGTTCAAAAGGAATATAATCTTTCTAAAACAGAAAAAAATGTCGTGGTTTTCTTTTTAGACCGCGGAATAAATTCTTTTGTGCCACGCATTTTTGAAGAATTTCCGGAAATCAAAAAGCAGTTTGCAGGATTTGTTTATTACCCGAATACTTTAAGTTTTTCAACTCACACTGTAACCGGTGCTCCAGCTTTGATGGGTGGCTATGAATACAATCAGGAAAATATGAACGCTCGTGCTGACGAAAAACTTCGCGAAAAGCATAACGAAGCCCTTATGGTTATGCCAAAACTTTTTGCAGATGCTGGTTTTGAAGTTACTGTTACAGATCCGCCGTGGCCAAATTATTACTGGAAAGGTGATTTGTCTTTTTCGGACAAAGTGCCGGAAGCAAAAATCAGCGAAATTATTGGAAAATATTATAAGGTTTATTATAAAGAAAAATTTTTTGAAGAAAGACTTGAAAGTGCTGACGTAGAATGTAAAACTGGCTGCATAGATTTTGCAATTTTGCAGTGTCTGCCACCTTTTGCAAGAAAAATTTATTATAAATATTTCAGGCGAATCTCATCTTTGGGAAGTGTTGCTAAGGATTTTTATAATAATTTTTCGAATCTTTATTACCTGCCAGAAATGACAGGTTTGACTTCTACAAAAAATACTTTCACTTTTATTGATAACGAAACGACTCACGAACCGAATGTGGACTTGGCAAAAGATTATGAAACAATTGTTTCGACTCAAAGTTATGATGAATATTCACGTCACTACCAGGCAAATGTTGCTGCCTTTAAGCAGATTGGCAAGTGGTTAGATTATCTTCGTCAAAATAATGTTTATGACAACACACGCATTGTTCTTGTTTCTGATCACGGCCGCGATTTACAAAGTCCGGATTATGACAAAAATCTTATGTTCTATAGTGCACTTTTGATGGAAAAAGATTTTGACACTAACGAATCTCTTCAAACAAACAATGATTTTATGATGAATGCGGATACTCTTTTCCTTGCAAAAAAAGATTTGCCTGTGTCAAACATAAATCCTTTTACAAAAAAAGAATTTGTTCAGCAAAAAGAAGGCGGTGTAAATGTTTACTGGTGCGTTGACTATAATGCGGAACATTTTAGGGAAGCAAAACTGTTTGAACTGAATAAAGATCGCGCTTTCCATGTAAGCGGTGACATTTATAAAAAAGAAAACTGGATTCCTCTAAAGGATTGGGAAAAATCGAATGCACAAAATGGAGGAAGACAATAATGTTTTTGTATATTGACCCGGGTACGGGCAGCATGCTTTTGTCACTTTTTATTGGAATTGCGACGGCTGCAGTTTTTGGACTTCGTGTCCTTTTTATAAAACTTCAGTTTGTTTTTACTGGTGGTAAAAAAGTAAAAGATGAAATATCAAATAATATTCCTTATGTGATTTTTTCTGATCACAAAAGATACTGGAATATTTTCAAACCGATTTGCGATGAAGCTGAAAAACGAAAAATCCCCCTTGTTTTTTACACGATGAGTGCGGATGATCCTGCACTTAGTACAAAATATGAATTTGTAAAAACAGAATTTATTGGCGAAGGCAACAAGGCTTTTGCAAAATTGAATATGCTCCGTGCAGACATTTTGCTTGCCACAACTCCAAATCTGGATGTTTACCAGTGGAAGCGGAGCAAAAACGTAAAGTGCTATGTTCACGTTCCTCATTCTGCTGATGAACTTGCTGGCTACAGAATGTTCGGGCTTGATTATTATGATGCAGTTTTAACTTGTGGAAAAAATCAAGTTGATTTAATCCGCACAATAGAAAGTCTGCGGCCTGCCATTGCAAAAAAAGAAATTGTTACGGCAGGTTCTTTGGTTTTGGATAATCTAAAAGCCCGCTATGACAGCGTTTCTCACGAAAATAAAAATGAAAAGTCTGTAGTTTTAGTGGCACCAAGTTGGGGCAAAAGCGGAATTTTAAGTCGCTATGGCGAAAAGTTTTTATCTGCAATGCAAAAGACGGATTTTAAAGTGATAATCCGCCCGCATCCACAGACAGTTGTTTCTGAAAAAAATATTTTAGAACCTCTCAGCCAAAAGTTTTCTTGTTTTGAATGGAATTATGACAATGACAACTTTGACGCATTGAAAAAGGCTGACATTTTGATTACGGATTTTTCTGGAATTATTTTTGATTACACGTGCGTTTTTAATAAACCTGTAATTTATGCAGATACTCATTTTGATACTTTGCCTTATGACGCTGACTGGTTGAGCGAGCCGCGCTGGGGCGAAAAAGTTTTAACTGATATCGGTGTTCAGTTGAAAGAAGAAGATTTTGAAAATCTTGAAACTGTAATAAAAAATGCTCTGGAAAGCAAAAGTCTTTCACAAGGTCGCGATAAAGTGCGAAGTGAATGCTGGGAAAATGTGGGACAGTCAGCAAAAAACGTTGTGGATTATCTGATTCAAAAGCATGCAGAAATGATTAAAAGTGAAGGAGATGAAAATGCTTAATTTCACCGTTGGTCCTGTTCAGATGGACGAAGAAACAAAAAAAATTACAGCACAAAATATTCCATATTTCAGAACAGAAGAATTTTCTGCTTTGATGAAAGAAAATGAAACTCTTTTGTGTAAGTTTTTTGATGCACCTGAAAAATCCCGCGTAATTTTTATGACAGGTAGCGGGACTGCCAGCATGGAAGGTGGCGTGATGAACTTTTTTGATTCATCAGATAAGGTCCTTGTAGTGAACGGCGGAAGTTTTGGTGCTCGTTTAGTTGAATTGTGCCAAGTCCATGAAATCCCTTTTACAGAAATAAAACTTGAATTTGGAAAAGCTCTAAAAGAATCAGATCTTGCAGAGTTTGAAAATCAAGGTTATACGGGGTTTTTAGTCCAGCTTTGCGAAACTTCGAGCGGTGTCTTATATGATATGCAGATGATTGGCGACTTTTGCCAACGTAATAATATTTTGCTTTTTGTTGATGCAGTCAGCGGTTTTATGGCAGACGAATTTTCAATGAAAAAAATGCACGTTAATGCTGCAATCACCGGAAGTCAGAAAGCACTGGCCTTGCCACCGTCAATGAGTTTTACCGTGATGGATGAAAAAGCGATTGAACGTGCGCAAAAAATCAATGTAAAAAATCTTTATTTTAATTATCCGATTTATTTAAAAAATGGAGAGAGGGGGCAAACTCCTTTTACTCCGGCTGTGGCAACTTTAATTGCACTTAACGAAAAACTTAAGCATATTGAAAAAACTGGCGGAATAAAAAATCAAAACAAAATTGCAAAAGAACTGACCGAATATTTCAGGGACAAAATCAAAAATCTGCCATTTGAAATTTTTGTTGATGGTAAAAATGCTTCAAATTGTGTAACTGCTTTGCGTCCTGAAAATCCGGAAGTTGATGCTCATCACATTTTTGAAATTTTAAAAGACGAATATAAAATCTGGATTTGCCCGAATGGTGGAGAATATTCAAACAAAGTTTTTAGAGTAGGTCACATTGGTGCAATAAAAAATGAAGAAATTGACAAATTAATTTGTGCTTTTGAAGATTTGCAAAAACGTAATTTGCTTTAAGGGAACCTCTAAAAATTGCAATTTTTAGAGGTAACTCTTAACTCGGAGGTTCAAAAATGATAGGCGGAAAAACAGTTGTATACACCAGCGGAACATTTGACATGCTTCACGCAAATCACATTAAACTTTTTGAATACTGTCGTGCCCTTGGTGATATTTTAATCGTGGGTGTAAACACGGACGAACTTGTTGAAAGCTATAAGTCAACGCCGATTGTGCCTTTTGAAGAGCGCATCGAACTTGTAAAGGCTTTAAAATATCCGGATATTGTAATTCCTCAGCGTTCGTTAAATCATGCTGACAAAGTTAAAAAATTGAATTTTGACATTTTTGTTGTAGGCGACGACTGGGCCGGAAAATATGACTATTTAAAAGAACAGGGCGTTGATGTTGTTTACTTTCCTTACGGTGCCGGCGTAAGTTCCACAAATTTAAAAGAAAAAATCTACGAAACTTACGAAAAAATCCGCAGCAAAAGCGACAATCATTTTCCCCAGAACACAGATGTAAGAAATTAATCTTTTTCAGGGCAAGCCGGCAACAAGTTGCCGTCGGGCTTTTCGCGGCTACGGCATTCGCCTCCGGCTTTTGCGCTGCGTGCCAGAACAATGGCACTTCGCCCTTGCAAAATCCCGCTTCGCGGCCGCTACAATCCCTCTTGCGTGGGAACGATAATTGACATTTTGTCGTAAAGAACTTAAAGTAAAGAGTATGAAAAAAACATTGCTACTACTACTATCTGAATCTTCTCATAGATAATTCGTAACGGATAGGTAGTGTGTTTTTTTGTTAACATTGGATTTTACAAGAGACCTGTCGCAGTTGCGGCGGGTCTTTTTTTTTGCAAAAAGTAAATCATCACTGTAGTTTTAGGGAACCTCTAAAAATTGCAATTTTTAGAGGTATCTTTGAAAACAGTGAAAAGATAAATGGGAGACTATTCTATGAAAAACGTTGAAAAGTACAAGGCATTTGAACCGGTTCCGGCATTTAAACGAACCTGGCCAGACAAGTTAATTACAAAGGCACCCTTGTGGTGTTCTGTTGATTTGCGTGATGGAAATCAGGCACTCATCAATCCTATGGGGGTTGAACAGAAACTAGAATTTTTTGATATTCTTGTAAGACTTGGTTTTAAAGAAATTGAAGTTGGTTTTCCGGCTGCATCTGATACAGAATTTAATTTTATGCGTCGGCTCATAGAAGAAAATCACGTACCAGAAGATGTTACTCTGCAGGTTTTGTGCCAGGCCCGAGAACCTTTAATCAGAAGAACTTTCGAAAGTCTTAAAGGCTGTAAAAAGGCAATTTTTCATCTATACAATTCAACGTCACCGGCTCAAAGAAAGTACACTTTTAATAAATCAAAGGAAGAAATTAAGCAGATTGCGATTGATGGTATTGCCTGTGTAAAAAAATGCCTTTCTATGAGCGAAGGAACTAAGGTTCGCCTTGAATATTCTCCTGAAAGTTTTAGTACAACAGAAGTTGATTATGCTTTGGAAGTTTGCGAAGCGGTAATGAAAGCCTGGGGGGCAAGTCCTGAAAATAAAATTATCCTGAATCTTCCGACAACCGTTGAATGTGCTCTGCCAAATCAGTTTGCAGATCAGATTGAATGGTTTTGTCAGAATATTTCAAGCCGTGAAAGCGTAATAATTTCTCTGCACAATCATAATGACCGCGGAGAAGGCGTTGCTCAGTGTGAACTTGGTCTTTTGGCCGGTGCCGACCGTGTTGAAGGCTGTCTTTTTGGCAATGGTGAACGCACAGGAAATCTTGATATTGTTACCGTTGCATTGAATATGTACACACAAGGAATTGATCCGGAACTGGACTTTAGTCATATTGAAAAAATTGCAAATGATTATATGCGTTTGACCGGAATGTCAATTCATCCGCGTACTCCTTATGCCGGCGAACTTGTGTTTACCGCTTTTAGTGGTTCGCATCAGGATGCAATCCGAAAAGGTATGGCTGCACGTACAAAAATGGCAGACAACGCACTTTGGGATGTTCCTTATTTGCCGATTGATCCGCATGATATTGGCCGTCAGTACGAAGGAATTATCAGAATTAACAGTCAGAGTGGAAAAGGTGGTGCTGCATATATTCTTGAACACGAATTTGGAATTATTGCTCCAAAAGCAATGCATCCTGCAATTGGTGATGTAATAAAGGATGCTGCAGATAAAGCTCAGCGTGAATTAAAATCAACAGAAGTTTATGACGCCTTTGCTGAAAAATGGCTTAATACAAAGTCTCCGCTTACAATTCTTGAACTTTCGCAGCGCCATATTGAAGGTGAACGAGGTGTTGTAGAATCTGAGCAGGTTGCAGTGATGGCAACTGTTAAGTGGGAAGGAAAGGAGTACGCTGCCGCCGCAAACGGAAACGGTCCTCTTGATGCTTTTGTTAATGCAATGAAGCAGACTCCGGCTCCGCGCTTTAATATTACAAGTTTTCATGAACATTCTATTGGAACGGGCTCTGATACTCAGGCTATTGCATATGTTCAGATTACAAAAGAAGATGGCGAGCAGGTTTGGGGAGTTGGAAAAAGTTCTAACGTTGGACGTGCTGGTATTGCAGCAGTTGTCAGCGCGTTGAATTTTAAATAGTCACGGAATGCGACAGGGGTTGTAAGGACGCGCGCAGTGCGAACACGCCCGGCAAATTCTAGAAAATTATCCGTAAGGGCAGAAAATTAATGTCTTTACGGATTTTTTTTGTTTTGGAAGTGGGATTTTAGCCGGGCGGGTTTGAAGCGATTGGCGGAAGCCTGAAAAGCCCGACGGCAACAGCCGGGTCGCCCGTAAAAGAATTATTCAGTAAAAATCCTTAAAAAATTGACAAATTATTTTTTTTTGTTGAGGGCACAAAATTTTAACACTAAAATGTAAAGGGTATCTCTAAAAAATCTTTTTCGATGCTTTTTTAGAGATACGTGCGAGTTTTAATTCGTTGATATAGCACGAATTAAAACATCGC
>CAVJCY010000052.1:0-18091 GCA_963648145.1 bacterium
TTCCACAACTAATGCAACCGGAGCTGGTTCTATTTTGTCAGACACGATTCAACTTCCAGAATCAGAACTTCCAGATTCTTCTAAAAACACGCAAAAATCAATTCTTGACCTTCAGCTTTCAGATGCAAACAAAGTCCAGTTTTTTATTAACGGATACTGGCTTACTCAAATGGAAAATAATTTGAATTTTAAAGGAAAACCCGGAGATTTTTCGATTTACTGGGGAACACCGATTTTTAAACAAGAAGTTGATTTAAGTTTTCAGGCAATTTTAAATCAAAAGTTTTTTTTTCAAACTGATTTTGCGGATGAATTTTCAAAAAATACATTTTCTTTTGGCTATGAAAACAGCGATTTTTTAAAAAAACTGAAAATTTCTAACCGGCAGATTACAATGCCACTAAATTATTCTGCACAAAGTTTTAATTACGGACTTTCGGGCGGAAATAATCAGGCACCGGGCATTTCAGCACATTTTGAAAAAGAAAAATTATCCCTGGATTTTTTACTACGCTACGATATGACTCAGTCAAAAAATGCAACTTTTTACGGTTTGAACAGTGTTACAGATTCTTATATTGAGCCTGCAAATTTTGTTTACGGTTCATCTTTTATTTTTCCAGAAAGTCAAAAAAATCAGATTTCAAAAATCAAAAATATTTACGTTGAATCAAAAAATGGAACTTATACTGACGAAAATGGCAAAAAATATAAAAAACTTTCAGCGTCACAGTATTTAACGTCTGTTTCCGAATCAAAAATCTTATTTTCCAATTCTGCAAATTCAGGACTTTCAGCGTCTTACAACAATTTATCGTATGAAACTTCAAATTCTAAAATTCCGTCCGTGCTTGTAACTTTTGAAAGTGAAGATATTGTAAGCCAAATCATAAATTCACTGGGAAATTACAACGATTCTTCTTCATTTTTGGGGCAAATTCAGGAAACTTTTTCACAAAATCACGAAATTGTGCTTTCAAAATATTCTTATAATCTTAAAAACAAAATTGAAAATTCAGTTGCACTTGTAATTCAAAATGACAGCGGATTTTCTCCTTTTTTAAATTGTAGCATTTATGATTTAGGATTTACAAAAAACGCGGATTGTTCTGTAATTTACAAAACTTCGGAAAAATATAATCAAAATTACAAAATAATTTTTTCAGAAGATGAGGCGTCAGCGACTTTTACAAGCTTTTTTAACGAAAATCATAATTTTGCACAGATTTTTTCAAACTCCAAAGATTCTTCCCTGCAAAATCCGGAAAACCGATACCCATTTGCCACTGAAATTCCTGAAATTTATTTAAATCAAAATACAAAAACTGATCTTTTAATTTTAAGTCGCTCTTATAATTCTGTAAGTTCTCTCAATATCGGAACAAATGCCATCAACGGAAGCATTCAGGTTTATAAAAACGGAATTTTGCAGACTGACGCTCAATACGACGAAAACACTGGAAACGTAAAATTAAACTCAAATATCAATAATACTGATAAAATTTACATTGTCTGGCAGGAAGGTTCTTCTGATTTTTCTTCAGGGGCAATTGCAATGGCAGCAGGCCTAAAATACAATTTTACGGATAATTTTCATTCTGACCTTGCAATAACTTCGAATCTACCGATTTCGCCGTACAAACGATATTCTACTGTGGACAATATTCAACCGTTTTTTGCAGCCTTGAGCGGTGGCATTGATTTTTCAAAAAATTCTTTTTCTGTCAGTGAAAAAGCAGCGTTTTCTCTTGAAAATCCTAATGGAAAAGGCAATCTTCTGCTCGTAAATCAAACGTCTTCGACACCTGTTACTTACTATTTTACGAATACCGACGGATTTAAGACAAAAACAACTCCGGCACTGAATTCTAAAGGTACTGAAAGTTTTCCTCTTCTTGAAGAAAAAAATAATTTTTCACCACAGAATATTTCAGCTCAAAAAGATAATTCAATTTCAGGCTATAAAATTCCTTTGACTTTTGATTTTTCATCTTGTGATAATGACGAAATTTCCTGGGCGTCCGTGGATATAAGACTTTCAAACGGTTATCTTTTGAAAAATTCCAATCAACTTGAAATAAGTTTAAAAAATGACTGTGATTTGACCGGCTACGAAATTTATGTTCAACTTGGAATTTACGCCGGCGAAGATTTTTATGGTGAAGATTCGGCTTTGATCCCGACTTGGAAAATCAACGGAGAAAACGCGAATCTTACAGGCACAAACGGAACTTACAGCGAAGAAAAATATTCTTTTACAAACACAGAATGGCAGACGGTGTCACTTTCTTTTTCTAGCGAAGATTACGGAAAACTCACTTCAAATTATGATGCAAGACTGATAATTGTCCGGCCGGCTTCTTCAACTCCTGTAAATGACAGTGGAACACTTTTTTTTGGACCTTATGAACCAGAAATTCAAAATATTTTTACAATTCAAGATGAAAAACTTGAAGTAAAAACAAAATCCGCGATTTCTATAAGTCCGACTGCAAAAAAACTTGCAATAAATGACAATTATTCTTCACAAATTTTCTGGAATACGGAAGATTCCAACTTTGATAGTGAAATTACCACTGCCTCATATTTTACTTCCGCAGATATTTCTTCATATTCAGAATTGAACTTTGATTTTGCATTTACAGGCTTGAAATCACAAAATACAGAAGTTGATTCTTCACTTACGGCCCTGACTTTTATTCTTGACAGTGAATCTTCATCAATTTATGACAATGGCAAAGAAGCTCTTGTTTTAAAAATTTTTGACATAAAAGATTATATTTCTGAAGATTCAGCCTCAGTTTTATCTCCAAAATATCATTTTGTATGCGTAAATCTTACAAATCGGACTGTAAAAATTGATGACACTGAACTTCCAAAATCAAAATTCAGTCTTTTAGTAAACAAAAATATACAGCCTTCCCGTCAGAAAATAATTTTTCAGACAATTTCGGATGAAAAACAGTACACAAAAGGCGTTTTTACAATTAGCAATACTTATTGCTCAGATAATTCTTCCTATATCACGGCAAAAAATAATATAAAATTGAAATATGAAAAAAAAGGTACAATTTTTTCAGTAAAAGATTTTGATTTGGTAAAAGATTTTTCGTTCAGTGCAAATTCTACACAAACCTATATAAGTTCTACATCAAAAGAAAATCATTATCACTCGGCAAAAATCAATACAAATGCCGAAATTGCTGTTACAATTGCAAAAATAAATTTTAACTCAGATGCCTCATCTTCGTTTTATAGAAATACTTTCATTCAAAATGAAAATTTGACAACAGAAACTTCATCTGCAAATGAAATTTTAACTTATGCAGGGCACAGTATAAAAACAGAAAGTCCACTTTTTGGATTTTTCAGCATAAACGAAAGTTACCGCTATAATTTCAGCGATAAAACTGTAAAAAAATCAGATTCTGCGGAAATTAACCTTTCAAACTTTAATATTCCGCTAAATATAAAAGCAAATTCTTCTGCAATAACTTATTCTTATTATCAAACTCAAGAAAATAATTTTAATTTTACGCTTAATCCAAATATCAATAAAACAAAATTAAATTTTTCTACCGTTTTGACAACTTCGCAAAAAATTCTCAGCACAAATTTTACAGATTCCGCTAAAGAAAACTATTTTTCTGAGTACAAAAAAAATTCGCTTTTACAAATTTCTTCCGGCGAAAGTTCTGCGCAATCAAGAAAAATTGACTTTTCAGCAAAAACGTCATTGATTCTTCCGTTTAACAACATTTCACCGTCCCTTGAATACAATTGGAACACACTAAACATAGATTCTTCAGAACAAACTTTGACAGACACGCAAAGCTTAAAATTTTCAATTCCTTTTACCATCGCAAAAAATAATTTTAGTTTTCAATCCACAAGAACCGGTAAAGGAAATTCATCAACACAAAGCAAAAATTACAAAACTGATTTTTTACAGACCGCAGAAAATTTCAATCAACGGGATTTTTTTTATAAATCAATTCCGTTTTATGATCTTTTTGAAAAAAAAGAACTTTCTGCAAATCTTTCTTATTCCACGCGATATGATTTTTTATGGAAACGAACTCTTTTTAATTCCATGCGTGATTTATATATTCCGTCGGCAATGAACGTTGCTCTTTCAAGAGACATAAAATCTTTTGAAAGTGACGTTTATCAGCTGAAAGTTATAATTTCCGAAAACGCAATAAACCTTTTTGGAAAAAATAGTAGCAAAAAACTTTTTAACTGGTATGAGTCTGATGAAATTTTATCAAATTTTACAGGAATTTTGAAAATTCCGGCAGATTCAGCGGAAAATATAGTTTATCAGACTACTTTTTATTCACAGATTCTTTTTTACATTTCTTCAGAATCTTCCGTACAAAATGCCGTGAATTTATCTTTTGCAACGGATAAAACCTGGAATTTTGGCACAACACTTATATGGTCACGACCAGGAAAGTTTTCACCGTTAATTTCTCTTTTGAATTTAATACCCTTTTTCAAAAATAAAAAAGTAGACTGGAATTTAACAAGAAAAGAAACATTGAATATTGAAACGGGAAGTTCAAATTTAATTTTTCATCAAAATTATCTTATTTCTCATTCTCTTGAAATAAATTTTCTTGAACACTACAGTTTTTCCGCAGGTGCAGGAGTGAATTTTAATTCAGTTCAGAACACTTCTGACACAATTTCCTTGAATTTTAATATTGGCGGAAAAATAATTTTTCAATAAAGGGTTACCTCTAAAAATTGCAATTTTTAGTTCCCTAAATTTAAAAAATCAGAAAATTATTCAAGTGGAGAAAAATATCCGCTTTCGTCACGACCACTTCTATTCAAAAGATAAATTTCAGTTTCTACAGGAAGATAATTCTGGCCAAAATTTGTAGGTAAAGAAGACTGAAAACTCAACTGATAATAACCCTGAGGATATTCAAGAACATCTTTTACAAGATTTTTCAAACCTTCCGGACGGTAAACATAGTAAGAATCGCCGGCAGTATTATTCACAATATAAGAAAGTGATTGCGAAGGAGAAGTTTGAGACACCATGACAAGCGAAAATCCAACCGAATTATTGTTCATAAAGGCCGTAAGTTCAGCAAGGTTGTAATTATTAAAAGTCAGGGATTCGCCATCAGAAATAAAAATAATTGAACGTTTTTTAGCACCTTTTATCAAATCATTTGCGGCAAGTCTGAATGCTAAATCAGCTGGAACAGTTTCCGCAGCTTTTGACTTCAACGCTTCAAGAGTAAAATCCTTTACACCATCAGGGGTACCTTTATATTCTGTAACAGGATTTTTACCAGCCGAAACAACCCGCAGAACGCCTTTATTATTCATTCCTTCAGCGATTTCTTTTACAGCAACTTCAATTTCTGAAGCATATTTTTCGCAAGATACCGAACGGTCAATAACAATCGTAACGTCAGCTTCAGTATTATTTGAAGCAGAACCGATGAATTTTTGATTTACGACTGGCCGTTTATTTTCTGTAATGTAAAAATTAGTTTCCTGCAAACCGACAATCGGCTGGCGATGTCTGTTTTCAACTTTTATTCCAAGTTTTACTTCCGGAAAAGCAGACGCATCAACTTCTTCAATCTGAACAAAAAGACCGCCTACAAGTTCCTGGATTTTAGACATTATATAAATTTCATTTGCAGTATAGTCTGTAACAATAAGATTCTGATTAACATCAGGACAAGCCATTGTTACACGGGATGGGGCATTGCCGGTTCTAACATATTCAAAAAGAGCTCCGGTATCAGGATCTACAGCAATAACTCTATTTTGATCACAAATCACAAGATTCCCATTCCATACCGAAAGTGACTCGGCTTTTTTAAAAGTTTTATCTTCTACGAGAGTTTTTACAAAATTTCCGGCAGTATCAAATTCATAAATTCCGCCTTTTTGATCATCTGCAACAAAAATACTGTCGTTGTAAATACAAATTCCAGTAGGTCCTTTTAAACCTTCAAAATCAGAGGATTTTGTTCCAAAGAAAAATAAACCGTTGCCGTCAGCATCAAAAACATCAACCCGCCGATTTCCGTAATCAGTTACATAAATTCTGTCCAGGGAATCCTGTTCCACATAAACTGGTCCAATCATCTGACCTTTTCCACGGCCCCGCTCTCCTATATATTTTTTAAAAATTCCGTGTTCATCAAGGACGGAAAGTCTGTCACCGGCAGTTTCGCAAACAAGAATATTTCCGTCATTCAGTCTGATAATATCACTTGGATGGTCAAAACCATTTACAGGACCGTTTGACCTGGAGATAATAAAACCGTTTTGATTTATCAACAGAAGTTCATTTGAACCATAAGAAGCAACCCACATTGTGCCGTCATAATTCGGGAGCACTGCAACAGGTCCGCTAAAAAGCAGATTTTCGCCGTTTTTGCCGGAAAAAGAACCTGCTTCAGTCAATCGTATTGATTTTTCTACAGAATCGACGGTTACACGACGTTCCCGCACAATTTCAACTTTATTTTCTAAAAGAAGTCCGCCGTAACCATTATTCAATGCAGACTGCCAATAAGAAAGTGCCGTACCTTCCATTCCTGACTTGTAATAAGCCTTGCCAAGCCATTCCAAAATCAAATTATCATCAGGAAGATATGAAAGGGACTTTTCAAACTGCATGATTGATTCATTAAAAGCACCGCGATAATAAGCCTGAACTCCTCGCCTGAATTCTTCAGAAGCAAAACTTTCATTGCTGTTTCTGATTCTTTTAGTTGAAACATCAAGCCCCGCAGATGCAGTTGGCGTTTGTGCATATAAATTTACAGATAAAAACGAGAACGACAAAATAAAACTTATGAACAGATTTTTTTTAGATACGATTTTTTTCATTAGTGCTGCACTTCTTTTCTAACATTTTTAATATGATTAAGGATTTCAATACTGTTTTTATCCAATTCTTCAGCTTTTTCCATATATTTTAATGCTTCATCAAACATTCCAAGTTTATAATAAACATAGCCTAGAGAATCAAGGCACGCCGCAGACTGAGGAGAAGACTTTACCGCCTGTTTACACAAAGTGAGTGCTCTTTTTAAATCTTTATCAGTTGAAGCAAGAACATACCCAAGACCGTTTAATGCTGTAATATTTTCAGGATCTTTTTTTAATGATTCTTCGTAATATTTTAAACACTTTTCAGTATCATTCTGTTCCCATGCAATATAGGCAAGTGCCGCATCAACAGAAGGTGTCATATAATCGGTTTCAAGAAGTTTATTTAATTCAAAATCAGCGAGCCGCTTACGACCGGACAGTGCATAAATAACGGCAAGCAAAAAACGGCATTGTAATGTACGTTCAAGCTGCGTGCCGGAAGTTACAACCTGTTCAAGAAAAATCAGAGCATCGTCATAATGCTGCAATTTTGCGTAACAGAGCCCTAAATAATACGAAACTTCCATTTTATCAATGGGTAATGAAGAATCAGAAGGAAGTGAAAGAAAAAATCCTAGTGCCTTTTTATATTTTCCCTCTGAATATAAAACTTTTCCATCATGTAATAAATCGTTCTGCACTTTTCCCACCCTTGTCAGACGAAAATTTGACAGTAATCACTGTTTTCTGAAGAAAAAATCTTCAAAACTCATTTAAACTTTATGAATTATTCTAGTCAATCAAAATTGAAGCTCCATCCGCCGGTTCAACTTCATAGTAATCAGGATGAAAACTGAAAATCTTTTCAAAATCCGCAATATTCTGCTTGAATTTTTCAACATCAGATTCCCTGATAAACGCATAAAGACAGCGGCCAAAACCTTTTCCGGTAATTCTGCCACACGTTACAGGATTTCTTGTCGTTACAAGATTAGGTTCAAGTTCATTTACCCTCTTTATAAGCCAGTCAATTTCCGGACATGAACTGTTTAAAACATCCCTCATTGTGATATAACTTTCATTTACGGCACGCGCAAATTTAAAAAAGTCAGAATTTATAAGCCCTTCACGCGCATTTAAAATTGAATCGTGCTCTTTTATGATTGCCTTTAACTTGTGCCGTGTTGCTTCTGGTGCAATGGAAAGAGCAAGATTAATATCGTCAATATTATTTATATAGCGCCAGGAACCGTAAACATTGTTTCTGATTTCTCGCAAATCTCCAAGAACAAGTGCATACTCAGGATGGAATATTTCATCTTCGCTCCATGCTTTTATACGCGGAACTTTTGTATCAAGAAGGATTATTTTTTTGTCCTTAAAATTCATAGGAACATAATCCCAAATGTTTGTGTAGTGATTCGTGATGATTAAGTTATCTTTTTTAGAAAAAAGTGCGGTAAAATTGTTGGCAAGATAATTTTCAACAGAAAGAAAATTGCGGTTTCCTCTTTCTAAAACCTGCAGAATTTCATTATCAGTAAGATTTAGATTAAACAGACGGCGGATTGCAATTGCTGTCGCAGCTTTTATTGCACTTGTAATTCCAAATCCTGCCGAAGGCTGAATTTGAGAATAAACTGTAATATCCATTCCTGACAACGGAATACCAGCGGACTGATAACCGTAAACTATCGCTTTTACTGAATTTGCCCATTTATCTTCTTTTTTGTACTTCAATGCTGTAAGGGTTGTTTTTTTGCGGTCATCTGACTGATGAAAATAAAATTTTAAGGTTGAATCTGCTCTTTTTGAAATTGCAACGAAAACAGGCAGGTTCACGGCCATAGATAACGTTTTGTCTTTAAAAAACCAGGAATGTTCACCAATCAGATGAAAACGTCCGGGAGCTTTAGCAACAACCTCAGGCTTAACCTTGTATTCCAACTCGTGTGCATCATTTACTGCCTTCATGGATTGGACTTCCCCTCATAACCTATGTTGAATTTTTCAAGCATCGTTATTATTATCTATAATATATTTTAAATAATACTCTAATGAACCCGATTTTACAAGTTTTTTATTCCATACTGTCAGGACTCAGCCTTTCGCTTGCACTTCCAAATGAATTTTATGATTTTGGAAATCCTTTTATTGTATTTTTTTCAATAATTCCTTTTTACCTGGCAATCAGAAATTCTAAAAACTATTTGTATTCTTTTATCAACGGATTTATTTTTACCTGTACAACTCACCTTGCTTCAAGTTTTTGGCTTGCAAATTTCAAGGATTTCGCGGCTCTTACCCTGGGAGCATCCGCATTGGGAACTGGTTTGATTGGTGCTTTTCTTGCTCTTTTTATGTATCTGCCATTTTCTGATTTAAAAAATAAAAATAAACTGAATAAATATTGCCTTCACGTAGTTTTTTTTGATTCTGTTACTTTCCGGATTTTATATTTTTCAAGCCTTTATACACTTTATGAGTGGGTTAAATCATGCGGATTTTTGGGCTATCCCTGGGGAACGCTCTCCTGTGCTATTTTTAAATTCCCGGAATTTATGCAAATTGCGTCTATCACAGGAACATATGGCGTTACATTCCTGATTATGCTTGTAAACTGTCTGCTTGCAGAACTTTTCTTATTTTTTGAAATAAATTACAGTCACAATGTTCAGGGACGTTCTAATTTAATAATAATTTCACGACTTACCGCAGCACTTTACATTATTTCACTTACTTTTGGATTTATAACTTATCACAAAAAGTTAAATCCTCAAAAAACACTTACAACGATTGTAGTTCAACAGAATTCAGACCCGTGGAAAGAAATTACGGACGATCCTTCAATTCTAGTTTCAGAGAATCTTGCTGAAGAACAGTTGCAAAAACTCAAAAAGGAAGGAAAAACTGCACAACTAATAGTCTGGAGTGAAGGAACTTTAAGACGAAAATTCCCAAATTCGTACAATCATTACAAAAAATCTCCTGAAGAAAAACCTCTTGTAACTTTCGTAAAGGAAAATGAAGTTCCTCTACTTACCGGCGGTTCTTACGTAAAAAGTTATGACAGGGGAATTTATTTTAATGCTGCCGTAATTTTTGACAAAGACGGAAATTACCGAGGAATTTACGGAAAAAATCATCTGGTTCCTTTTGCTGAAGCAATTCCAGGGATGGAAATTCCTGCTGTTAAAGATTTTATGAAAAAAGTCATTGGAATTTCAGCAGGCTGGACACCGGGCGATCAATATACTCTGTTTGATATTCCGTGTTCTTATGCAGAAAACTATAAACTACCGGCTTATAAAGAAATAAATCTTTTGCAGCCCTACGAAGAACAAAAAAAACAGGAAGAAAAACAGCCGGTTGTAAAAATTGCAACACCAATCTGTTTTGATGATTCTTTCCCAGATATTATGAGACCGCTTTTTCTTGGTGGCACAGAACTTTTTATAAATCTGACTGACGATTCTTGGTCGCTTACAAATTCTGCTGAATATCAGCACTTTGTGGTTGCTTCTTACCGTGCAATTGAATACCGAACTACGATGATTCGCTCTTGCAATGCCGGCTATTCTGTAGTATTGAATCCGCAAGGCAAAGTACTTGCTGACCTTCCGCTTTTTGAAAAAACTGCAATGTCATATGATGTTCCAGTTTATGAACATAAAATTACAACTTACGCACGCTTTGGCAATTGGCTTCCGTGGCTCTTATTTATTTTGTTCCTGACATTTGCTGTTTATTCTACCTTTACCTTTCAGAAATACGATTATATCCAGCCGGAAGTTGCACTTTGGAAGAAGAATTTGCAGGAAAAACGGGTACTTTTATTAAAAGATAATTCAAAAGACAAAAAGACTCGTAAATCTTCAAAATCAAAGAAAGACAAAAAATCAAAAAAATCAGATGCCAAAAAATCAAAAGAAAAGAAGAACTCAAAGAAATCTGACAAAAAGAAAAAAAAATCAAAGAAAACGAAATAGTTTTGACTTTTTCATTGAAAAATAAATCAAGGTGCTTCCGTCCTTGTAAAAAAAGTAAATCAAAATTTTTCTGTGATTTTTACTTGAAGCGTCCATATTTAGTGTTATATTATGGGTATCTCTAAAAAATCATTTTCAATGCTTTATTTAGAGATACTTTCGAGTTTTAATTCGTTAAAATACAACGAATTAAAACATCGCATTTTCAAGGATACCTCTAAAAATTGCGATTTTTAGAGGTTCCCTTATTAGATGACTAAAAACAAACACTATAAAAGGTGGTTTTAAGATGCGCTGTCCTTACTGCGGAAATCAGGATGACAAGGTTCTTGAATCAAGAACTATGGCAAACGGCGAAAATATCAGGCGTCGCCGGGAATGTGTTGCGTGCGGTTACAGATTTACAAGTTACGAACGAATTGAAGAAAAACCTTTTATGGTCATAAAAAGCGACGGCAGAAGGCAACCTTTTGAAATTGCAAAACTGGAAAAAGGCATTGAACGCGCACTAGAAAAACGCCCCGTTCCAACAAATACGGTAGAACAGATTGCCAACGAAATAGAAGAAATTGCAATAAAACAGTCTTGGGAATCAAGGGAGATTTCCACGGCAGCCCTTGGCGAGCTTGCACTGTGTAAATTATACGAAGTAGACAAAGTTGCATATATCCGTTTTGCATCAGTTTACAAGCACTTTAATAATTTGGACGAATTTATAAAAGAAGTTAAAAATGTAAAAAAAGGGGAAATAAAATGAACGAGCAGTCAGTATTTCCAGAATGGAAAAAATTCTTAGGAAACAGTTCTGATGAAGAAACTAGAGATTTCATAAAATTTGTTGTAAAACGTTCAGGAGAAATAGCTCCCTATGACAGAACAAAAATTGAAACTGCAATAGAAAAAGCAATTGAAGCCGTTGAAAAAAATAAAGATCCGGACAGAGCTGCAAAACTTACCGACAAAGTTGAAGAAAATTTAAGACTGCAACTGGCAGGAAAACGCGCTCATTCAATTCCTGCAATTGAAGAAATTCAGGACATTGTTGAAACAGTTTTAATTGAATCGCGAGAAGTTGAAGTTGCAAAAGCGTACATTATTTACCGTTCAAATCATGAAGCAACAAGAAATGCAAAAAAACTCATGATTAATATTAACAACACAATGGGCGGCTATTTAGGTCAGAGTGATTGGCGTGTAAACGAAAATGCCAACGTAAATTATTCACTTGGCGGCTTGATTTTGCATAATTCAGGTGCCATTACCGCAAATTACTGGCTGAACAACGTTTATACAAAAGAAATTGCAGAAGCACACAAAACTTGTGCTTTTCACATTCACGACCTTTCTATGTTCAGCGGATATTGTGCAGGTTGGTCATTGCGTCAGCTGATTAAAGAAGGTCTTGGTGGTGTTGCAGACAGAATTTCTTCCAAACCGGCAGCTCACCTTTCCACACTTGTTAATCAGATTGTGAATTTTCTAGGCGTAATGCAAAATGAATGGGCGGGTGCGCAGGCATTCAGTTCATTTGACACATATCTTGCGCCTTTCGTAAAAACTGATAATTTAAACGAAGCTCAAGTCAGACAATGTATCCAAAATTATATTTTTGGCGTAAACACTCCAAGCAGATGGGGATCTCAAGCACCTTTTACAAATATTACACTGGATTGGCTCTGCCCTGATGATTTAAAAAACAAAAAAGCAATTGTTGCCGGGAAAGAACAGGATTTTACTTACGGCGACTGCCAAAAAGAAATGGATATTATCAATAAAGTATTCATTGAACTGATGACAGAAGGGGATGCAGAAGGCAGAGGTTTTGCATATCCTATTCCAACCTACAATATTACAAAAGACTTTAACTGGGACAGCGAAAATGCAAAATTGCTTTTTACAATGACCTCACAATACGGAACTCCAAATTTCCAAAATTTTGTGAATTCTGATTTAAATCCTTCCGATGTTCGTTCAATGTGTTGCCGTTTACAGTTAGATAAACGCGAATTGCGACGTCGTGGTGGCGGACTTTTTGGTGCTGATGAATTTACAGGCTCTCTTGGAGTTGTGACCATCAATATGCCTCAGATTGGTTATCTTGCCCAAAATGAAGAAGAATTTTACAGTCGCCTTGATTATCTGATGAATCTTGCAAAAGAAAGTCTTTGCATAAAAAGAAAAGTTATTCAAAAACTTTATGACAGCGGACTTTACCCTTACACAAAAAGATATTTAAAAACACTCGTAAATCATTTTAACACGATTGGTTTGTGCGGAATGAACGAATGTTGTCTGAATTTTCTTGGACTAAATATTGCGACTCCGGCCGGCAAAGCATTTTCTGAAAAAGTTTTGCAGCATATGAAAGAAAAAATGCAGGATTTTCAGGAGGAAACAGGAGATTTGTTCAATCTTGAAGCAACTCCGGCAGAATCAACATCTTACCGCCTTGCAAGACACGACAAAGAACAGTTTGAAGATATTATCACAAGCGGAACTAAAGAACCATTTTACACGAATTCTTCACAGTTGCCGGTTGACTATACTTCGGACGTTTTTGAAGCTCTTGATCATCAAGAATCATTGCAGACAAAATACACTGGTGGCACAATGTTCCATGTTTATCTTGGCGAAGCAATAAAAGACTGGAAGGCTTGTGCAGACTTGGTAAGAACGATTTCTTCAAAATACAGAATTCCGTTCTTTACAATTTCGCCGACCTATTCAATCTGTAAAATACACGGTTACCTTGCAGGACAGCAATTTGAATGTCCAAAATGCAAGGCAGAAAAAGAAAAAGCGTTGAGGACAAAACTAATAACTTTGGAAGAAGAACTTGTCTCGCAAAAATCAAAAATTACAGGGGGTCTCTAAAAATTGCAATTTTTAGAGGTATCTTTGAACAGGAGTAAACTTTATGGAAAACAGAACTATTAAAGAAATTGAAAAAGAAATTGAAGAAACTAAAAATGAGCTGCAGAATGTTCACGGCACAGAAACAGAAGTATATGCCCGCATTGTAGGCTATTACCGCTCCGTAAAAAACTGGAATAAAGGCAAACGAGATGAATATAATATGCGAAAAATGTTTACATTAGAGTCAGAAAATCCTGTTTCAGAGTCTAAAAACACAGAAAATGTAGAAGAAATTTTTATTCCGGCAGAAAATTCTAGCAATTCAACTCTTTCAGATTCATCAGATTTTGAAAACACAAAAAATGTAAGTTATGAAATTTACACAAGAAAAACCTGTCCAAACTGCCCTCCAGTAAAAGACTTTGTGTCAGAATTAAATATTTCTGGAAAATCAATTGATGTTGATACAGATTCAGGACTTGCAGAAGCCGCAAGAAAAGGCGTTTGTGCTACTCCGACCGTAATTTTCTATGATTCAGAAGGAAACGAAACTGTACGCTGCCACAATACAGAAGAATTGAAAGCAGTTTTTTCTAAAGTCAGTGTTATGGCGTAAAAATCAAAAATGACACAGTCACAACTTTCAGAACCTGCAGGTGTCCTTGTAAAAACTACTTGCGTTGACTATCCAGGACGACTTGCAGTTTCTTTTTTTCTAAAAGGTTGCAATCTTTGCTGTCCATATTGCTATAACAGAGAACTTGTTAGTCCCTCATCATCTTTGGACGTAAAATTAAACACAATTCAAGAACTTTTTGACCACTTACAAAAACGTCAGGGAATCATAAAAGGCTTTGTAATCAGTGGCGGAGAAGCATTGTTAAATCCTTTAACTCCAGAAATCATAAAAAAAGCAAAATCCCTTGATTATAAAATAAAACTTGACACAAACGGCACGCTTCCAGATAAACTTGAATATTTTATAAATCAAAAGGAACTTCGTCCGGATTTTATTGCAATGGACATAAAAACGTCCCCAGGGCGTTATGCAACAGAATTATGTCCGCAATTTTCAAAATTTTATGAAAACAAAGAACATTTTATTTTTGCAATACAAAAAAGCGTAGAACTTATTTCGCAATATAAAACAAAAGACAGGGAATTCCGCACAGTTTTAGTGCCTCACCTCGTCCAAAAATCTGATATTTTAGAAATTGCAAAATATATCCCAAGCGATTCTTCGTGGCAGTTTGCACAATTTATGCAAAAAAATTGCCTGAATGAAAAATACAATAAAATTTTGCCGTACTCAGACAGCGAAACTTCAGAACTAATTTCCCTTGCAAAATCGGTTATCCCCGGTGCAGAACTTCGCTAACTGGATTTTTTCTCTAAAGGGAACCTCTAAAAATTGCAATTTTCAGAGGTATCTTTGAAAACACGATGTTTTTATTCGTTGTATTTTAATGAATAAAAAACTCGAAAGGTGCTAAAAAAGCATTGAAAATGATTTTTTAGAGATACAGGCGAATCACATAACTCTTGCAAATTCTTTTACAATCTGCGGAATAAGAGTTTCAATTTTTCCGTTGCAACTCATGCCAGAAGCATTTTTGTGACCACCACCGCCAAATTTTGATGCAATCACAGAAACATCTATTTTATCTTGAGAGCGGAATCCACCCGTACAGGAAATATCACTTTCCTGCCTTAAAAACACAACCGCCTCAACACCTTTTACGGCAAGCAACAATTGGTACAAGGCATCAGAATCACGTCCATTCTGACCAAATTTTGCAGTATCACTTAGTGTTTCATACGTAATTACAAGTCTGCCGTCCAGATAAAGTTCTGCTCGATTAAGCAAAATTCCAAGAAGTTTTCTAGTTGAATAAGGCTTTCCTGAATTAATCAGATTGTAAGTTTTGCGCGGGTCAACTCCGGCAAGCACAAGACGAGAAGCGGCCATAAAAACTTCCGCAGAATTATCACCAAGAAAACGGAAAAATCCAGTATCTGTACAAAGACCTAAAAAAAGAATTTCAGCAAGAGATTTTGACATAGTGCCGGCAAGTTGTTCATAAAACTGCTGAATCAAAAAAGCACAGGCAGGAGCAGCTGGATTTATATAACCTTTTGCTTTTTCCGGTAATTCCCCTGTTTTGTGATGATCAACAATAAAAATATCAAGACCGGTAAAATCACCGTCAATTTCTCCAAGCCTTTTTATTTCAGAACAGTCAACAATTAAAAGCCCTGCCTTTTTTCTTTCATCATCAGTCAAAAAAGACATTTCAGAAGAAAATTTTTCTTCAAATCCATTAATTTCGTTGCGTTTAAAAGGCCCTGCAGAAAGCAACTCACACGGTTTTCCAAAATATTTTAAAATCGCTTCCATTCCAAGACAAGAAGCAACGCAATCCCCGTCCGGCTCCTTATGCCCTGCAATAAAAAAATAATCATGATTTTCAATAAAGTTTTTCAGCATTAAAGCATCATTCTCTGACACTAAATCCATATTTCTCTCTCCATTTCAAAATTAGTTGCGAATTTCGTGCAAATTTTCTGCAAATTTCACGTTAAAAATAAAAAGAGGGCGTCAAAACCCTCTTTTTTTCCACCATCAAGCGGCAGAATCTAAAATTCAAGTTCTTCAAGAGTATCTTTGTCTGCTCCTTCAATCTGCTTGTGATAATCAGCAACACCCCAAATGCTGTCAGATTTATTCATCGGCATAGAAAGAATTACACGCGAAAATTCTCCGTCATTCTTTACAATTGTCATATAAGCTTTTCTTGCAGTCGGAACCTTTCTGAATTTCAACTTTCTAGGCTGTTCAGGACTTCCTTTTAACCAGTTTTTCGGAACAACCACACTGCCAGTTCCAATCTTATTTTTCTGATAAATAACAATGTAAGCCTCTTTAGAATCAAGACATTTTAAAACCGGAACATTCTGATAAGTAATTTTACTCCACTTTGATTCATCTTTTTCCTGAACATTCTGAGCAAAAAGACCAGATGCAAAAATCGTCAGCAATGCAAAAATTGTAAAAAGTTTTTTCATTTTCTTCTCCAACTAATCAGTTTGTTAATTATAAACTTAATTTTTTTTTTTAACAATATTTGTTTTTTTTTGTTTTTTTTACTACAGGAGGGTCCGGCACTTCGTGCCGTCGCTATGTTCCGTACTTCCGCTTTCACTCCAAAAGCCACAGGCACGCAAATGGCGTGCCTGCGGCTTTCCGCTTCGTTTGTTGAAACAAACTTCGCGGGTACTTCACAGCGCTACCCCGCCAGGCACAAAATCAAAATCTTGTGTAACTTTTATAAAATATAAAGTATTATTGTATACGAGGTTAAAAAAAAATGAAAAAAATTACTTTACTTTCTGCACTTTCAATATTTTCAGTGCTCTTAATTTCCTGCCAGACAACAAAATCAACTGCAGAGGTATCCTCAGATTCTTACGTAACAGAAGATTCTGAAGAGTCTTCAACAAAAACGACCAAAAAAACTACCGTAAAAACTGACAAATCAAAGAATGCATTTTTGAATTTCTTTAAAGGCAAAGAAAAATATGCTTACGGTCAAGAATTTTCACTTTTTACAAGAAATGTTTTAAATACTCTTCATCAAACAGATGCCGTTATGACAATAAAATTAAAGGACGGCAAAGCAGGATTCGGAAGTGCCTACACAGCATCTTACGCCTACGTTTTCTTTGACGAAAACGCCAGAAAATCCCTTAGCAATGCCTATTCATACTATCTTTCAGATTTTGAAAATAAACGACTTTCAAGAAAAACATCAAAAACAATCCGTCAGTACGGTAAAATTAAAGTTGACTTAAACTGGGGAACATTAAAAGCATCAACACCAAACTACGGAACAGGAGAAGCATACCTTGGCTACCAGTTTATAAATAATTCACCGTATTTCAGCCTTTATATTCCGGAAATGTTCAATGAATATTCAAAAAATACAGAATCAAGCGTAAAAGGTTCCTGGACAGAGAATGGAACTGAAGTTACAAATGCTCAGATTGGTTCAGCAAACTCTGTAAACCGTACATCTACAGTTCTTACATACAATTTTACAAAAGCTCAAATGGCAACTTTGCTTGAAGTTCTTTCTGAAGAAAATATTTCTGCAATGTGGAATGAAATTAACAATCCTTATGACTTATCTGTAGACGAAAATGTTGACTTTGATGATTATGATTCGGAAGAAGATTCAACTGACACAGAAGAAATTATTACCGTTTCTGATGAATAAAAAAAACGTTAAGGGAACCTCTAAAAATTGCAATTTTTAGAGGTATCTTTAAAAACTCGATGTTTTAATTCGTTGTATTTTAACGAATTAAAACTCGGAAGTCTCTCTAAA
>CAVJCY010000053.1:0-17957 GCA_963648145.1 bacterium
TAATTTCTTCCAAATTTCGTGAGTGTTATGCGGTTTGACCACCAAGTCATAATTGCTTTTGTGCAGGCATTATAGAGTTCTTTGTAAAGGCTATTGTTAAAAGTGCTGCCTGCTGAAAAGTCAATTTTTATAACTCGTTTAAAAGTTCCTGCCGGCGGAAAATCAACGCCACATTCTAGAATATATTTTTTTTTGTTTAAAATTGTTGGCAGATTGTAAATTTCGTTATAACTTAAATATCCGAATCCAGAAGTTTTTAAATATTCGTTTTTTTCAAATTCCAAAAGTTCTTTTTCTGCTTCGCATATAAGAATCATGCAGTTTTCTTTTAATTTTTGATTTAGTTCTTTAAGTCCGTATGGCAGAACTGGCGAACAGCATAAAAATAATGTGCCGGGTAAAATCTGCAAATTTTCTATAGTTTTTAATATTGTTCCGGCTGGATTGTATTTTGAATAGAGAAATTTTTGTCTGTAAGAAACTGAAAAGCCCTGCGGTGTATTTAACAGGCAGGGCTTTTGATTATTGATTTTATTCAATTTTAATTTTAGTTATTATTATTGCCAAAATTAGCAAAATAAGTTTCTGCAAAGTTATTTTTTAATTTTTTACTCTGCATAATTGCATTCTGTGCAGAAGTTGAATCAAAGTTTTCAATCTGTGTTACTGCGGCAGATGGTTCACCTTCTTCTGCGGTTGTATATTGAAGAACAACAACATTATTGTTCAACACAACAGGCACTGAATATTCATTTAATTCAAGAGAGAATGCTGTTTTCAAGAAATTTTCGTTTGATTCAGCACCGCTAAGTCCTGAAACGGACGTGAAAGTATCTGCAATTGAAGAATTACCGTAATTCAATGGGAAAGGGGCAATTGTTTCTGCTGTAATGCCAGTAGCTTCACAGCCGTTTTCAAAAGTTGAAGCCTTTGCAACTGCGGTAAATTCTTTAGCCTTGTTTGTAAAATAATCTTCAATTACTGAATTTTCGTAAGTTGAAATGTAATTTCCTACGATGCGCAAAATTTCACTGTTAGTAAAATCAGCTTCTTTAACTGCAGAATTTGCCTTGAAAATTGCAAATGTTCCGTTCAAATCAATAACATCACTTACACTTCCTTCAGAAAGTTTTGCAAGAACATCAATGTCAGATTTGTTTGTAAGGAGATTTTCAATCTGATACTGGTAAGGATTTATAAGTTTACCTTCTGTGTCTGTGAATGATTTTGTAGAAACTTCAGAAACTTCATCTTCAAAAGTTTTTGTTCCGTTTTTAAGTTCTGTGGCAACTTTATCAGCGGTTGACTTATCAGAAAGTGTAATTGCAGAAAGATTATACTGTGTGAACTTTGCAGCATTTTCTTTTCCGAATTTTGCTTTTTCTTCATCAGGATAATCAGCTGACTTAAAAATTGCAGCTTTAAAGCCACGTTTATTTGTATTTAAAGATGAAAGAAAATCAAGTTCGGCATCAGATTCTTTAAGACCGTACAAATTATTTTCACCGCCAAAAACATCATCGTAAAAGCGCTGAACTAAAAGATCTTGTTCAACAGTCTTTGTGTAAGTCTGAACTTCTGAGTTAGAAGCCTGATTATAAAGTTTTGCAGAAAAATTACCGTTTTCATCAGAATAAATCTGACGGAGCTGACGGTTTACTGCTGACTGAGGAACAGTGTAGCCTGTTTTTTTTACAAAATCTTTGAAAGCTACACGTTGAACACAAGTCTGAAATGCATTGCTGAAAATGTAATAAAGGTAAGTATCATTCAATTCAATTCCGTAATTTTGATACATTGTTGCCATTTGACTTACAGTGTTTGCAAGTTCAGTTCCATTACCGTATTTTATTTCCTCTTTACCGTATTTTCCGAACACTAAAGGTTTTTGAGCATTGTCCTGACCTGTCTGAGTCATAGCCGGCACAATTACGAATACGAAAGCACAAATTAAAAGAATAATTAATGTTCCGATTGTGTAAGAAGTTTTCTTTTTCATCTTTAAAATCCTTATACTTATTATTTTGGGCATCATTAAAGATCATTTTCAATGCTTTTTAATGATGCCTGCGAGTTTTAATTCGTTGATATAGCACGAATTAAAACATCGCATTTTCAGAGTTACCTCTAAAAATTGCAATTTTTAGAGGTTCCCTTTTATATGGGTAGTAATTTTAACATTTTATCTTGATGTTATCAATGTTTTCTTAGATTTGTATTTTTCAAGTGCTTCACTAATAAGAAGATTAATGAGTTCCGGATAATTTAAGCCGGCGGCGTCACACATTTTCGGAAACATACTGATTGAAGTAAATCCTGGCATTGTGTTGATTTCATTCAGATAAACCTGACCGGAATCTTTATCAATAAAGAAGTCAACACGCGAAAGGCCACTTGCATCTAGAGTTTTATACGCGGCACAGGCGGTTTTTCTGATTTTTTCAAGATCATTTTCGTTAAGATTTGCAGGAATCTGGAGTCTTGCACCGTCCGGGTCATTGTATTTAGCATCAAAATCATAAAATGTGTGCGTTGGCACAATTTCGCCTGGAATATACGCAACAACGTCCTCAACTTCGCTTTCTGGCGCAAAAGTTACGGAATTTCCTGTGACAGAACATTCAACTTCGCGGGCGTTAATTGCTTTTTCAATCAGAACTTTATCGTCCCACTGAAAAGCCTGCATCAGCTGATAAGATAATTCGCGGCGGTTATTTGCTTTTCCGGCACCGTTTGAACTTCCAGCACAGCAAGGTTTTACAAAAAGCGGATATCCACCAAGTTCTTTTTCAGTTTCTTCAATAAAAGAGTCATACAAAACTGAATCAAGCATGACAAAACGTTTCATGCAGACATAAGGAACAACCGGTAGACCTGCACTTTGCCAAATCATTTTGGTTTTTTCCTTGTCCATGGTTACGGCACTGGCAAGCGTTGTACAGCCGACATAAGGAATGTCTGCCATATCAAAAAGTCCCTGAATGGTTCCGTCTTCGCCGTAAGTTCCGTGAAGGGCTGGGAATACAACGTCAATTTCCAAAGGTTTTCCACAAACTGCAAAAGCATTTTTTCCGTTGCCTGGAATAATGCAGACCGCAGATTTTTCATCTTCCGTGATTTTTAAAGTTGCGTCTGAATCTTTGCAGATTCTTTCGTATTCAGATTCAGACTGAAGATACCATTTTCCATTTTTTGTGATTGCAATCAGAATGACATTATTTTCTTTTTTTATGTTTCTGACAATTGATGATGCTGAAATGAGGGAAATTTCATGTTCTCCGGATTTTCCGCCATAAATTACACAAATATTCATATTTTTCCTTTTTATTTTTTCAGCCGGAAAAATTCCGGCGATTTTTTACGAGATGACCTAAATTAACTTTAAGTCTTTCAGAGCATTTTCTGCTTCCGTGATTTCATCATATTTCATTGTAAAATCTTTGTAGATAATGCTATTTTCGTGAGATTTTCCAAGAAGCAGGACAATATCATTTTTGCCGGCCATTTTAAATGTTTCGCGGATTGCCTGAGGTCTGTCGTGAATTATAAATAAATCTTTGTTCATGACTTTGCCTTGTTTTTTTGCACCCACGGCAATCATTTTTAAAAGTTCCACAGGATCTTCACCGCGAGGATCTTCGTCAGCAAGTACGATTGTGTCACAATATTTTGCTGCAATTTCCCCCTGTAAAGGTCGTTTTGTTAAATCACGCTCACCGCCACTGCCAAATACACAGAATATTTTTCCTTTACAGCGCTTTCTTAGCGGAGGAAAAATAGTTTCAAAACTTGACGGAGTATGTGCGTAATCTACAATCAGTTCAAAATCCTGACCTTTTTTGATTTCTGTCATTCTGCCTTTAATCGGATTGAGTTTTGAGACAAGTGTACTAAGTTTTTTAAAATCAATTCCGGTGACAGAATTTACCGCAATCATTGTTGCCATAATGTTATAGGCGTTAAAACTGCCCGGAAGTTTAGAATCTACGTGCGTAGAAATTTTTTTGTCGCTTGAAAAAAAATCAAACGAAAGACTTTCATCATCAGATTTTATATTTTGAGCTTCATAATAAAGCTGTATTTTTTGAGGAACGGGCGGTAAATCAATTTTTTTGTCCGTAACGGCAGCTTTTCCGGCAAGTCCAAGGGTGGTAAAGCCTGTAACATTTTGATTTGTTGCATTTGCAAAAAATTCTGAAGACGGATCTTCAAGATTTACAATTCCAAGAGAGGGAATTTTTACTTCGCGGTCACCAATGATTTTTTTGTGGTCGTGTTTATCAAGGGCGCGGAAAAGATTTGCCTTATCACTTCTGTAAGTTTCAAAATTTTTATGAAATTCAAGATGTTCAAGGGTAACATTCATAAAAATTCCGCAGTCAAACAAAATATTTCCGCAGCGGTTTAATTTTTCAGAAAGTCCGTGGCTTGAAGTTTCTACAACCGCATATTCACAACCGTTTTTGAGCATTTCATTTAAATGATGCTGAATAATCGGAGATTCTGGAGTTGTCTGATGTTGAGGATTTGGCAGGGCTTCTTCTCCAAACGAATATTCAACAGTGCTTATAAATCCGCATTTTTTACCGCAGGCTTTAAGCAACTGCCATATAAAACTTACCGTACTTGATTTGCCTTCAGTGCCGGTAACACCAAAAATAACCATATGTGCACTTGGATTATCATAAAATGCGGCAGAAACCGGTGCCATGGAATGACGTGCAGACGAAACATTTATGAGAACTGGCGCAAATTTTGGATTTTCGTCACTAAGACAGTTTTGCAATGTGCGGGAAACAATTGCTTTTGCAAGTTCTGACTGAAGATTTTTGTCATCATTAAGATTTCCTTCAAAAACGATTGCGTTGGCACCTTTTTTAATTGCATCTGGAATAAAAGATTTTCCGTCAACGTGAGTTCCTGGCAACGCAAAATAAAGAGAATCCTTTTCAATCTGCCGGGAATCAAATGTCAGAGATGAAATTTCAATTCCGTCAATTTCCGGGTCACTAATTTCTGAACCGTCTGCCGCAACAATTTTATGCTCAAAAGCAGGCAGTAACTGTGAAAGATATTTTGTCATAACCGTTATTCTAGTACTTATTTTTTTAAAAGTCTTTAGGTTTTGACGCACGCAACAGTTCAAAGTTTTTGAGAAAATTTGCTTATGAACGGAAGAAAGTACAGGGCAGTACTAAAAATTGCAATTTTTAGAGGCTCACTATAAAATGTTGGTATGTTTAGTGTACGTGTTCAAGCGGATTTTAGTGCGGCGCATTTTTTGCAGGATTATAACGGTAAGTGTGAAAATCTCCACGGGCATAATTATAAGGTTTTTGCTCATGTGCGAGGAAATGAATTGAATGAAGGCGGTATGCTTCTTGATTTTTCAAAATTAAAGTCTGTACTCCGGCAGTGCTGCAAAACACTGGATCATACAAATTTAAATGATTTTGAAGTTTTTAAACAAAATCCAAGTGCAGAAAGGATTGCATTTTATATTTACAATCAGATTATTCAGGAAATGAAAAATCAGGGTGTGGATTTGAGTTTTGAAGAAGGAAAACAGAGTGCATATCTTTGGGCAGTTGATGTTTTTGAAACGGAAACTAGCCGTGCAAGATATTCAGTTTTGTCGTAGAGAACGGAATCTCTAAAAAATCATTTAAAATGCTTTATTTAGAGATTCCCAAAAGCCCCCAGAAGTTGAAAATTTTTCCGGGGGTTTTCTTTTTAAAATCTCCCCTAATGTCAGTTTTTTTAATTTTTACTCTTTATGAGCATTTATCACAGCCCAGAAAGATTCGTTTGGAGTGTAAGAATCGCCAATGTCGTAAAGTGGCAGATCTTCCGTGCCGGTTTTGTAAATTGCTGTCTTTTTAGATTTTGAAACATTGTCAATTAAATTAAAAAGCAGAGGATACGTTTTTGTTTTTCCGCTATTTGAAGGATTTATCCAGGAATTTTCGTCATTTAAGCCCCACACGGTAACACATTCAATTTTATTTGTACCGGAATAAGAATTTCCGTATTTTTGGAAAAGTGTAAAATAATCTTTGTATGCTTTTACGGCAGCAAAGCGGCTTGTTGCAGAAAAATCCATTTCTGAAACATGAATATTGCATCCTAATCCAAGAAATTTTTTGATTGCAGATTCATAAGCGTTTGTTCCTGGCCAATCTGTGCCAAGATGCGACTGCATTCCGACAACATCTATGCGCGGTTTTACTGATTTTCCGTTTACAGTCTGTTCTTCTCCGTTTTGAACGTCTTTGACAATCTGGCAGATTGCAGAAGTTTTATGTTCCATATATTCGTTATAGTCATTGTAGCACAGTTTTACGTCTGACGGTGCATAGGCATTTGCAAAACGGAATGCGTTTACAATAAATTCGTCGCTGCCATAAATCTGATACCACCGTGAACCGCCATTATCCGGTGTCTTATTTTTTGTGCCGTCAGTTGCCCCGCGCAGGAAATTTGCAGAAGAACCGGAATAAATTTGTCCTGCGTCATCTGCGGCTGCTTCGTTTACAACGTCCCAAGCCCAGATTAAATGATTGCCTTCGCCATAACCGTTTGCTTTTTCCCATTCAGAGACACATTCCAAAACTGATTTAATGTACCATTCGTGGCGGGCTGTCATTGTTTCTTTATCAACGATGTTAGACAGAAGTTCTCCGTCAGATTTTGCACTGTAATTTTCTGCAAAAAAATCATCCGGAGTCTGTGAATGCCATGTGAGGACGTGGCCACGCATTTTTACTCCGGCCTCTTTTGCAGCATTTAATGTTGCATAAATTAAGTTTTCATTATTTAAAGAGGACGGAACTTTTATAGTTTTTCCGTTTGAGGCGGTAAAATCCGTCATAGATTGTTTTGAACCGTTACCAGTAGACCACCAGGCAAGTACAAACTGAGGTTTTAATTCGTTGCCAGGCGTTATTGAATTTGCATGTTTTGCAATGCCGTTTCTGATTTCTTCGTAATAAAGTTCTGAAGGTGTACCCCAGTAACCGTTTGCAGTATATTTTGCTGTGTATTTATTTGAACCGTTTTTTGAAAGTCCAAAGTTTCCATATTCTGCGGCAATTCCAATGTAGTCAAACTGATCTTTGTAAGTTTCGTAAAGTGAAGGAACAGAAGAGTCCAGCCAGGTTACAGCTTTTGAAGCTTCTGCAGATGTAGAAGAATCGTCGGAATTTTGCTGAGATTGAATTGTGCTGCAGGAAACAAATGCACACAAAAGTAAAATCTGCGGTAAAACTTTTATTAATCTGTTGATTTTGATTTTTTTCATAAAAACTCCTGAAAAAATTATGGGAACCTCTAAAAATTGCAATTTTTAGAGACAGCCTTATATTTGGCGGCAAATTTTTATTTTTTTGCCCGGTGCGTAAGCGATTGTAGCAGCCGCGAAAGCGGGCCACGGCGATGCGGAGCGCCATTGTTCTGGCGCAAAGCAGCCGGGGCTGCAGGCGAATGCCGGAACTGCGCAAAGCGCGACCCGATAGGGGTACGCCCTGAAAAATCATAAAAATAGTCTGATTGTAAGTCTTAAGAATTTTAATAGGTGAAATTCTGTAAAATGGATTCGCGGATTTTTGGATTTTCTGATTTTCTTGTAAAACGCATTTCTTTACATTAATATTAAAAAAAATTAATTATAGGAGTAAGAGAAATTATGGCTCGTACACATTATATTGCCGGTAACTGGAAAATGAACACTTCTAAAGCAGAAGCTGTTGCATTAGCTAAAGATTTGGTTGAACAATTGAAAGGAAAAACAAACAAATTTATGATTGGCGTTCCTTTTGTATATCTTGACGCTGTTGCTCAGGTTGTAAAAGGTTCAAATATTATTTTGGCTGCTCAGGATTGTGCTGCAACTTCAAATGGTGCTCACACTGGCGAAGTTTCTACAACTATGCTCAAGGATATTGGATGTCAGTGTGTTATTCTTGGTCATTCAGAACGCCGCCACGAAATTGGTGAATCTGATGAATTGATTAACAAAAAAGTTCGCAAAGCTTTGAATGATGGTCTTGAAGTTGATCTTTGTATTGGTGAACTTTTGGCAGAACGTGAAGCAGGAGAGGCTGAACAGGTTTGTGCATTCCAGCTTTCTGCTGATTTGGCTGGCGTTACAGAAGAACAAATGAAAAACGTTACAATCGCTTATGAACCAGTTTGGGCTATTGGAACTGGCAAAACCGCTACTCCTGCTGATGCTGAAGCAATTCACAAGTTTATTCGTGGTTATATTGCAAAACTTTACAATCAGAAAGTTGCTGATGAAATTATCATTCAGTACGGTGGTTCAATGAAAGCTTCTAACGCACCTGAACTTTTGGCTCAGCCTGATATTGACGGTGGTTTGATAGGTGGAGCTTCTCTTAAAGCTGAAACTTTTGTTCCAATCTGCGTGCTCTAATTTTAGAATCATAGTAACCTTATAAAAAATCCCTGCCCCTGGAATTTATTTTTAGGACAGGGATTTTTTTATTTTTTTTTATTTTGGGGCCAATGCCACTTCCAACTCGCATTTCACACTTCGGTAGCCCTCAAAGTCCGCGCCACGCAAATCAGCGTGGCTTACGGGCTTCCGCTTCGGTTGTTGAAACAACCATCGCGGGTGTTCAATTCTCGGGCCGTATTCCACCGAAAATACAATAGGGAACTTCTGAAAATTGCAATTTTTAGAGGTTCCCTACTGTTTTCGTAAGCATATTCGATTCATCTATGGACAAAAATATTTGATTTTATTAGAATGACAGAACATTTAAAATGATTAAAACTATATTGGAGTAAATAAATGAGTACAGTTGGTATTGTTCTTTTAGTATTTTTTGTCATTGTTAGTTTGTTACTGGTTCTTCTTGTTGCAATTCAGGACGATGGCGAAAGTGGAATGGGCGGACTTTTAGGTGGTCGTGGAACTGCTGCATTCGGTTCTCATTCTGCAAGTGTACTGACAAAAGCAACTGCTGTTCTGGTTGTTCTTTTCTTTGTATTGGCTTTAGGTCTTGCTCTTGTGAATAAACCAAAACATAAGGCAGCTACAATTGATGAAGTAAAAAACACTGCAACATCAGAAGAAAGTATAACAGAAAATTCTTCATCTGCTTGGTGGACAGAAAATTCTGAAAGTGCTAACATAACGACAACTGAAGAAACGGTTTCTGCTGAATCTTCAGAAACGGAGTAAAAATCGGCTCACTAAAAAGGAGCTATTTTGACGAATAAAAATACCCTGAAAATATGGTCCGGCCGACAGCCAGAAATGTTTTCAGGGTATTTTTTTTAAAAAATCTCTAAAATAAGTTTTACGAGGTTTGTTAAGTAAAAGACGGAGGAAATGTTTATGATAAGCGAATTAATTACACCTGGCGATATCAAAGTAAATCTTGACAGTACAGAACGGGATGAATCATTTGCAGAACTTCTTGAAATTGCTGCTGCAAAAAATCCTGAAATTAATCGTAGCCAGGCTTTGAATGCACTTCTTGAACGTGAAGCAAAAATGAGTACGGCAGTTTATCCTTTTGTTGCAGTTCCTCACGTTGTTTTAAAAAATCTTCCAAAAACTATTGTTTCTGTGGGAATTGACCGCAGAGGAATTGAATTTGATTCGATTGATTCAAAGGAATATAATCCAGTAAAAGTAAATGTCATCTTTGAAATCTTTTTTGATGAAAAAGAAACTGATGCACATTTGAATATTTTACGTGATATTTTACAACTTGCTTCAAATCCTGATTTTGTAAAGAGAATTAAGGAGGCTTCTAATCAGCAGGAAGCATACGATATTATTGCTGAACTTGAAGCATAGAGGTTTACAGGAGAAAAATATGGCTGACAATGTTGAACTTGAAATTATAAATCATTTGCTGGATGTAGAAAAAAATGCTTCTATCGTGATTGATGATGCAAAAATTGAAGCGGACAGACGTACTAGCGAAGCTAAGGCAAAGTACAATCAGGAATATAAAGAAAAATTTGACGTTCTTGCCACAGAAAAGGACAAGGCATATCACGAAAAAATGCAGCAAATTACCGAAAAACATGCTGCCTCTATGGAAGAATTCAAGAAAAGTTATGAAAATCTTCCTCAAAAAAAAGAAAATTTTAAGGCTCTTCTTGAAAAACTGTTGTTTCAAAATGCTTAATTTGATAAGGCTTTAGACGGAGTAGGTTTGCAATGGACAAGAAAGCAGCTGAGGCTTACATTTATGCAAAAGCCAGCGGAATCATAGGAAAATCTTTTGTTGATTCAAGGGCAGCGGATATTTTTGAAGCAAAGTCTCTTACAGATTTATGGGCTTTGATTTTCAGAAGTCCATCTCCTGCACTTCCTGAAATTATGCTGGCAGAGCGGATTGAAAAGGAAGCATTCAAAAGATTTGTAGAGCAGTACACGTATTTTGTTTCACTTTACGATAAACCAGATCAGATTTTAATTGATCAGCTTTTTATTTATGAATCTGAAAATTTAAAGGCAATTGGTTCTGCCCTTTGTGCAGGCGACAAGGAATGTCCGCATTTAATCAATCTTGGGAATTTTTCTCAGTTAAATTACAAAGCTTGGCCGGATGTTGCAAAAATTACGGCAAAATCGCCTTATAGTTGGTATAATCATGTACCTTCAATTCATGAACAGCAGAGTCTGGAATTTAAAATAGACTTGCAGGTAATCAGACACTTGTGGCAGGCAATTCAAAAAACTAGCGGCGAGGATCGCATTCAGCTGGTAGATTTGTATTTGAATGAATATTGCATAAAAAATATTGTCTGGGCATTGCGGCTGAAAATAAATTACAAGTGGGATAAAGACAAAATCATCGAAAATCTGATTTATGTTACAGATTCGCCTTCGGCTTCAGATCCTATTGCGGGACCGGCACTTCAGATTTTGGACAAAGAAACAGACGTTTATGAACAGTGGGCAGATTGGAAATACAGGGTACTTTTGAATCCTCATATTGCAGGGGAAGTGTGGTCTGTGCAGCCAAGCTGGATTGAAAGAAAAAATCGTGTAAGAATGGGAAAACTTGCAAGTCATGTTTTTCACGCTTATCCGATGAGTACCGCTGCTTTAATCGGCTGGTATAAGATGAAAAATTTTGAAATGAGTTGTATTCGTACGGCGGTTGAGAGTTTACGAATGGGAATTAGTTCCCATGATGCAAAAGATGCCGTTGGCATAAATTAGTGAGGTGGAAATGGCAAAAACTGCAAAAATGAAACTTATAGAACTGATGGTCCTGAAGCAGGATATTTCCAAAGTTATTGAATTTATTGGAAAAAAAGGTTCTTTTCAGTTTCAAAAAAAAGACAAAAAAACTAATAACGCTGTTGCGGAAGATGGTCAGAAAATACCGGATATTTCAGATGCGGATTCTCAATATTACACAGAAATCAAAAAAATCTGTAATATTCTCGAAATAAAGGATTTTCCGGAAAATTTAAGTGATTTTTCCGCTCCGGATAATCAAACTAGGGCAATGGCAAATAATCTTATTGCGGCCTATAAAGAACTGGAAGAAAGGATTTCTGAAGCAAGCGACAATGCTGCAAAGATAAATAACACTTATAAAGAAGCAATGGCATTTTCTAATCTTCAGGTTTCTTATTCTGAACTTGAACATCTTTCATTTCTTTCGCTGAAAATTGGAAAAATTCCATCTGAAAATTTTGATGATTTGAAGGAAAGTCTTGAATCTAACGCAATCGTTGTTGCTCTTGGCGATGATAAATCTCATGTTTTGGTGGCTTCTTCAAGAAAAGGTCGTTTTGCACTTAACACGGAACTTAAAAATCACGGTTTTGTGGAAATGGAAATTCCTCATGATTTTAAAGGTGTGCCGACTGATGTTCTAGAAAGTTTAAAAGTTCAAAAAGAACTTGCTGAAAAGCAGATTGAGGAACTTCAAACTGAAAAACAGAATTTTGCAGAAACTCACAAGCAGATAATTTTAAAATTAATCGGAACCTTTGCTATTGGACTTCAGATTGAGGAAGTTGTAAGTAATCTTGAATCAACTGAACTTGTTTATCGTCTTACAGGATGGATTCCAGAAGCAGAATCTGAAGCATATATGAAAGGTCTTGATGAAATTACGGAATGCAGAATTGCAATTCGTGAATTTAGTCCGATGGAAGTGCCGTCTGTAATCAGTGGAAAAGAAAAAGTGCCAGTAAAACTGAATCACGGAAAATTTATTTCAAGTTTTGAAAGAATGATTTTCAGTTACGGTTCGCCTGTTTACGGAACAATTGATCCTACTCCGTTTGTTGCAGTTTTCTTTACAATCCTGTTTGGATTTATGTTCGGCGATTTGGGACAGGGGCTTGTTTTTGTCCTTGCCGGAATTTTAATGCACTTTAAAATTATAAAAGTTGGTGGTTGGAACAAATTTGCCCCGATTTTTATTGCAATCGGCTGTACTTCCTCTGTGATGGGGCTTTTGACGGGTGAATTTTTCAGTAATGAAACTTTGCTTGAACCGTTTGCAATGTGGCTAACCGGACTTTTTGGAAATCCTCATGCTCCAATTTTGAAGATTATGCCTTCTTCAGATCCTAATTCCATCAAAACAATGTTTGGTGTTTTTGGCGTTGCAGTTGCGGTTGGATTTGTAATTAACAGTATTGGTCTTGTAATCAATTTTATTAATAATCTTATACGTCGTAAGTGGGCAGATGCCTTCTTTGGAAAGAATGGTCTTGCCGGTGCGGTGTTCTTCTGGTACGTTGTTTCAATAGTTTTGCGCGTCGTTATTGCAAAACACAAGATTACGCCTTATGACATTGTGATTTTGGCTGTTTCTTTGTTCTTTGCAGCGTTTGCAAGTCCTTTTGAAAGAGCTTTTAATCATGAAAGACCTCTGTTTGAAAATGGATTTGGAACATATCTGATTAGTTCTGTTGTAGAAGTAATTGAAGTCATTTCCGGATATCTTTCTAACACGGTAAGTTTTATTCGTGTCGGAGCATTTGCACTGTCGCATGCTGTTTTGGATTATGTAATTTATCTGTTGACTGGACTTTGTGGCGGGGCAGGTTCTCCTGGCGGAATTGCAGTTCTGATTGTTGGTAATGCGCTGATTGTTGTTCTTGAAGGAATGATTGTCGCAATTCAGGTAATCCGACTTCAGTATTATGAATTCTTTTCAAAATTCTTTAATGAAACTGGCGAAGAATTTAAACCTTTTGTATTTGAATATAAATAATAGTTCTTTGAACTAAAATAAATAGGAGATTTAAAATGAAAAAGAGAATTTTTTCAATCTTAGTTGTATTTGCATGTGTAACTGGAGCAATCTTTGCACAGGAATCTGGGGAGGCAGCTGCAGTAGCTGTAAATCACCTTGCAATTGGTGATGGTCTTAAATACATTGCTGCCGCATTTGCCGTTGCATTTGCTTGTCTTGCCGGTGGTGGAGCGGTTGGAAAAATTGGTGCAGCAGCTATGGGGGCTATGAGCGAAAATCCTGAACTTTCTGGTAAGGCTCTTCCATTTGTTGGTCTTGCTGAAGGTATTTGTCTTTGGGGAATGCTTGTAGCCGTATTGATTTTGGTACTGTAGTCATAAACAAAATGAAATTTTATATAATTGGCGAGCGGGAGCTTGTCCTGGCTTTTAAATTGACTGGTGTAAGCGGAAGTGTCGCTGAAACTCGTGCGGAAGTTCTTGATGCATTTAATCGTGTTACGGGAAAAGGCGGTTTTGCAAATCTGCCGTCTGGCGAAGTTCCGCGTGTTCTGATTTTGACGGAGCAGGCTGCCAGTCAGATTGAAGCCGAAGAAATTGAATGGCAGAAAAGCGGTAAATTTCCTCTGATTGTTGAAATTCCAGGACTGAATGGTCATGTGGAAGGCAAAAAAACGTTGTCTGATGCAATTCGCGAGGCAATCGGGGTAAATGTTTAGTTTTTGTTCTGCTAATTTACAGCTGTGTTTTGCTTTTTCACAAAGCACACTGTTTCTTCACCTTTTTAAAGGATTTTAATATGAATGAATTAAGATCAACTGAAATTTTGGATAAAGAAATTCATGATGATGCTGTAAAAAAGGCTGAAAAAATTTTACAGAGAGCTGACTCAGAATGTGAGAAAATTCTTGCTTCTGTAGATGCGGGAATTCAAAAAGCCAGCGCAGATAAAGATGAATTTTATGCAAAAAAACTTGAAGCTTTTGAAAAAGATCAGACTGCTTCTATTCCTCTTGAAAAAGAACGTTTTGAAGTTTCTTTTATTCAGAGTGAAATTTGCAAAAACATTAATGAATATTTGAATACACTCGGCGAAGAAAAAAGAATTGAACTTGTGTTAAAGCAGTTTGATTTTTCATCTGAAGCTGTTAAAGATAAAAAAATTCGTGCTTATGTTTATGGTTTTGATGTAGAAAAAATAAAAAAGGTTTTGACTGAAAAATTTGGAAAAAATCTGACTTCTTGTGAAAAAACTGAATTCGGAAAAATCAGTATTGAACCAGAAATCCTGGAAAAACCTGAAGGAATTATTCTTGAAACCGAAGATAAATCTTTGCGTTTAAGACTTACTTTAAGCGAAGTTATTTCTAATCTTCTGGACAAATATCGTGGCACTTTGAGCGAAGCGTTGTTTGGCAGTAAGGGAGGTGCGGCATGATAGAAGGTAGAATTACCCGTATTTCAGGTCCTATTGTTTATGCTGAAGGACTTGACGGCTGCGGACTTTACGACGTTGTTGACGTTGGCGAAAAGAAACTTATTGGTGAAATTATACGTCAGAATAAAGGAAATGCGACAATTCAGGTTTACGAGGAAGACACCGGTATGCATATCGGGGAAAAGGTTGTTTGTACACAGCGCCCTCTTTCTTTGCGACTTGGACCTGGCCTTGTTGGAAACATTTACGATGGTATTCAACGGCCATTGCAGTCAATGTATGAAAATTCCGGTGATTTTTTGTTGCCGGGTGAGCGCACGGAACCTCTTGATGTAAATAAAAAGTGGCATTTTGATGCAGTCGAAGGCATTTGCGAAGGTACAGAAATTGTGCCGGGCTTTGTTCTTGGAACTGTAAAAGAAACAGAATCAATTACACAGAAGATTATGGTGCCTTCTGATATCCGTGGTAAAAAGTTAAAAAGCTTTACGGGAAGTGGTGATTTTACGGTTGATGAAGTAATTGCAACTACAGAATTTGATGAAGAAATCAGACTGTCACATTATTGGGCTGTGCGTGTTCCTCGTCCATATTCTGCAAAACTTGCCGTTACAGAACCTTTGATTACTGGTCAGCGTGTTATTGACGTTTTCTTCCCACTTTCTAAGGGAGGAACGGCTGCAATTCCTGGTGGATTTGGTACCGGAAAAACTATGACTCAGCATGCTATTGCAAAATGGTGTGATGCAGATTTGATTGTTTACATTGGTTGCGGAGAACGTGGAAATGAAATGACAGAAGTGCTTTCTGAATTCCCGGCTCTTATTGACCCGCGAACCGGTCGTTCAATTATGGAACGTACAATCCTTATCGCAAATACTTCTAATATGCCTGTTGCGGCGCGAGAAGTTTCGCTTTATTCGGGAATTACTCTTGCAGAATACTTCCGTGATATGGGAATGACGGTCGCAATCATGGCAGATTCTACTTCACGATGGGCAGAAGCGTTGCGTGAACTTTCTGGTCGTATGGAAGAAATGCCGGCAGAAGAAGGATTCCCGGCATATTTGCCAACCCGACTTGCGTCATTTTATGAACGTGCTGGTCGTGTTACAACTTTGAGTCAGGCTGAAGGTTCAGTTTCTATTATTGGTGCGGTTTCGCCACCGGGCGGTGACTTTTCGGAGCCGGTAACTCAGCATACTAAGCGTTTTATCCGTTGTTTCTGGGCGCTGGACAGGGAACTTGCAAATGCACGTCACTATCCTGCAATCGGTTGGATAGATTCTTATTCAGAATATGCTGATGAAGTAAAAGATTGGTGGGAAGTTCACAATCCTCTTTGGGCAGAATTGCGTCAGGAAGCTCTTGATTTGCTCAAGGAAGAACAAAAATTGCAGCAGATTGTTCGTCTTGTTGGACCGGATGCTTTGCCGGATAGTCAGAGACTTCTTCTAAAAGTTGCAGAAATGATTAAAAACGGATTTTTGCAGCAAAATGCTTTTGATGAGATTGATAAATATTGTTCTTCAGAAAAACAGATTAAGATTATTGAACTTATGATGCTTTACTACAAAAGAGCTCTTGAATGCGTTAAAAATGGTGCTCCATTGCTGAATGTTGTGAATCTTTCGGTTTGTGAAGAACTTGTCCGAATCAAAACGGCTTACACAAATGAAGAAATGGACAAAATTGAAAGTGTAAGGGATCACCTTGATTCCCAGATTGGTGAATTGGAACGCACATATTGCAGATAGAACTGCATAGGAGACTATTGAAATGAAAGGAATAGAATACAGAGGCGTTACATCAGTAGATGGTCCAATTATTGTTCTGAAAAGAACTGAAAATGTTTTTTATAACGAAACAGTTTATGTTCGCGACCGTTATGGTCAGAAGCGAACCGGAAAAGTCGTTGATATTTCTGATAAAGCGGTAATTGTACAGGTTTTTGGAAGTACAACAGGTCTTGATCTTGATGATTCTACTTTTGAATTTTTGAAGGAACCACTTGAACTTCGTGTTGGAGAGGGGCTTTTAGGACGAGTTTTTAACGGTCTTGGAGAACCAATTGACGGTTATCCGCCAATTATTTCGGACAAAAAACAGAACGTAAACGGAAATCCTATAAATCCATTTGCACGAGTTTATCCGCGTGACTTTATACAGACGGGAATTTCTGCAATTGACGGAATGAATTCGCTTGTTCGTGGTCAAAAGCTCCCGATTTTTTCTGGAAACGGTCTTCCGCATAATAAACTTGCTGCTCAGATTATTCGTCAGGCAAAACTGCGCAACAGTGATGAACAGTTTGTAATGGTTTTTGCCGGAATGGGAATTAAGTACGACGTTGCAAAATTCTTTATTGATACTTTTGAGGAATCTGGTGTTCTTTCAAAAGTTGTTATGTTCCAGTCCTTAGCTGATGCACCGTCTATTGAACGAACTATTACTCCGCGTTGTGCTTTAACTGCGGCAGAATATCTTGCGTTTGAAAAAGGAATGCATGTTCTTGTAGTTATGACTGATATGACAAACTATTGTGAAGCGTTGCGTGAAATTTCTACAACTCGTGGTGAAGTTCCTGGACGAAAAGGTTATCCTGGATACCTTTATTCTGATCTTGCCGAACTTTATGAAAGAGCCGGTCGTGTAAAAGGTTCAAAAGGTTCAATTACTCAGATTCCGATTTTGACAATGCCTAACGACGATATTTCGCACCCGATTCCGGACTTAACCGGATATATTACAGAAGGTCAGATTGTAATTGGTCGTGAATTAAGTCAGCAGGGAATTTACCCGGGAGTAAGTTCATTGCCATCGCTCAGTCGTTTGATGAAAGACGGTATTGGTCCAGAAATGACACGCGAAGATCATGCAAATGTTTCTTCCCAGCTGTTCGCGGCATATTCAAAGGTAAAATCAATCAGAAATCTTGCTGCAATTATTGGTGAAGAAGAATTGAGTGAGCTTGACCGTAAATATCTTAAATTTGGCGAAAGATTTGAAAATGAATTCCTTTCTCAAGATGAATATGAGGAAAGAACCATAGAAAGAACTCTGGAAATTGCCTGGGATGTTTTAAAAGAACTTCCGCGCGAAGAACTTACCCGAATCAAGCCTGAGTTTATCGATAAATACGGAAATTTCTAAAGATTGTAGTTTTTAGAGATTTTCGTGAGGCAATGCCCTGGTGTTTTTTTTGATTAAGGCTATCTCTAAAAAATCATTTTCAATGCTTTTTTAGAGTAACGTGCGAGTTTTAATTCGTTGATATAGCACGAATTAAAACATCGCGTTTTCAGA
>CAVJCY010000054.1:0-17830 GCA_963648145.1 bacterium
ACGAATTAAAACATCGCGTTTTCAAAGATACCTCTAAAAATTGCAATTTTTAGAGGTTCCCATAACTCGAGGAAAATATGCTTTCTTTTGCAAGTGATTACATTGCGGGTGCTCATCCGCAGATTTTACAAAAACTTATTGAAACAAATCTTGAAAATCTTTCAGGATACGGAAGTGACAAATATTGCCTTTCAGCAGCTGAAAAAATAAAAATTGCCTGTAGTGCTCCAAACGCAGATGTGTTTTTTCTTACAGGTGGAACTCAAACAAATCAGGTAATTATAAGTTCAATTTTACAAAATTATGATGGTGTGATTGCGGCAAGCACAGGTCATGTAAGCGTTCACGAAGCCGGAGCAATTGAATATACTGGCCACAAAGTTTTAACAATTCCCGAAAAAGACGGAAAACTTTACGCAGAGTCTGTAAAATCTTATCTTAAAACTTTTTATGCTGACGAAAACTGTGAACACATGGTGCAGCCTGGAATGGTTTACATTTCTTTTCCAACTGAATACGGAAGCCTTTATTCAAAAAATGAACTGACTGAACTTTATGCACTCTGCCAGGAATACAAAATTCCGCTTTACATAGATGGTGCGCGTCTTGGTTATGCCCTTGCAAGTGATGAATGTGACATTAAACTTTCTGATTTAAAAGATTTATGTGATATTTTTTATATTGGCGGAACAAAAGTCGGTGCCTTGTGCGGCGAAGCCGTTGTTTTTACTCACAAAAATCTTCCTCATCATTTTATAACGCAGATAAAACAGCACGGAGCCCTTCTTGCAAAAGGACGGCTTTTAGGCATTCAGTTTGATACTCTTTTTACAGATGATTTGTATTTTAAAATCAGCCGTCATGCAATAAAAATGGCAGAACTTTTAAAAGAACTTTTTAAAGAAAAAGGTTTTACATTTTTCAGGCAGTCACCGACAAATCAGATTTTTATAATTTTAGAAAATAAACAGATGAATAACTTACAAAAGTCAGTAGAATTTTCATTCTGGGAAAAATACGACGAAAATCACACAACAGTAAGATTTGCAACAAGCTGGTCTACAAAAGAAAGCGATATCGAAGAATTAAAAAAGATTTTGGAATAAGAAAGTTGAGTTGGGCGTGCCCTCCGTTCGCTTCGCTCCACTCCAGGCCGGCTGTTCCGCACTTCGGTAACCCTCAAAGTCCTCGGCGTGCAGATAGCACGCCTGCGGTCTTCTCAGGGCTTTTGTTGAAACAAAAGCCCTTCGGTGCTCCATAGCCTCACGCAATTCTTTACTTTTCTTTTCTAAAAATCATAATATATTGATGCACTTGATTTGCCACAAAAGAAAAAAGGATAGCCATAAGGAAATAATTTTGTACTCCTGTCTGCCCAGATTTTTAATCCTTTATAGTTCAAGTTATTTATTTCGTTTAATTTATAAATGATTTCCGAATGCAATAAATTTGTTTTCTTTTTGCATGGTTGTAAATCTTTTTTGAAAACAACAACGTATCCTCGTGTTTTTACATATGGTAAGACAAGTTCTACGGAAAGTTTTAATTTTTCCAGGAATTCATCACGGTTTATATTTCCAAAATCCCTTTTATCATCTGTAAATGGAGTTGCAACAGTTCCGTAAACTTCAATGTCCGCACCTGTTTTTTCCTTGCTCATCATTTCACCATAAGGCGGATCAATAAGAACAAGATCTATCAGCTGATTTTTTAGTAAATTTTCCATTATGCTTTTATCAGCTAGAGCTTCCAGGCAATCTCCGCAATAAGTCTGGCAAATGTTTAATTTTAATTTTTCGGCAGCGGCTTTATAGGCATCAATGTATTTTTGACACAAATCTATTCCTGTAGCTTTACGCCCTGCCAGGGTCGCTCCCAAAAGTGAACCTCCAGTGCCCATAAAATAGTCAAAAACTAATCCATCTTTTTTTGTAAAAAATTCGATTATTTCTTTCATCAGCTGAGGAGGTTTTGGAGTCGGATGGATTTTTCTTATTTCGTGAGCATAAAATTCTTTTCCATTTGCATTAAGCAAAAATCCTACTTCAACTTCTGCAATTTTTTCGTTATTGCTTCCGTACAAAACAACAGTTCTTACAATCTTGTATTGTGGATAATAGATTTTTAAATATCGTTCATCAAAAATGTCATAATTTTTTAATTCATTAATTCCATTCTGTCTGAATTCATATTTTTTACCTTCAATAGTGATTACTTCCGTTTCAGCAATATCTAAAAGTACCAAATCTGGAATAAAAATGATTTTATCTTTGTTACCAGCTTTATAAGCATCTCTGTCAGAATATTTTTCCAATGCCAAGTGCTGGCCATCTTTTGTTACAAAATATCCTTTTCCGCACCTCGCATGATTTTCAAAAATTGAATAACTTTCAGTAAAATTTTCAACGACAAGATGAATAAAAATCGTGCCGAGTTTTTCGCCTTTTGTTTCGTAATGCCAGTAATCAGCTGGTAAAGTTGCCTTTGGCAGATTTAAGTTTTCAAGTTCGATTCCCAAAATGTTTGCAATCTGTACAAATTTATTTGTTTTTCCAACGTGTTTTTGTTCCAGACCGTGCATGATAATTTGAATTCTTTTAGTCCAGCCCAACTTTCTTATAACGGCAGAAATTATAGGGAACCTCTAAAAATTGCAATTTTTAGGTAACCTTAAAAACGCGATGTTTTAATTCGTTATATTTTAAGGAATTAAAACTCGCTCGTATCTCTAAATAAAGCATTGTAAATGATTTTTTAGAGATACCCATAACAAAATCCTCCATACAAAGTGGAAAAATTGTTCTTTTATTTTTTCTACCCTGCGTTAGGGCGTGGAAGCCCTTTAGTTCCGTAGCGGAACGAAGTGTAGCGGAGGAATGAGCGGATAGCGAAGGCTGGAAGGCCCGACCCGACCGCAATTGCAGAGAAACGGAAATGCGGTCGGGGAACGCCCTGATATTTTTCCTAAAACATTGTAGTTCCAATATCAAAAGCAAAGAATGCATGAAGCGGCACAGAAACATTTTCTGTAGAAGCAACGCCACCTCTGAGCAGAATATTAAAGCGGTCTTTAAATCTCAAGCCGGCATCAAGCGAAGCGGTCCACAAAAGCGGATAATTATCCTGATATTTACTGTCCCTAAAAAGAATCTGATCATAGGTGTTGGCAACTGTTCCGGCAGTTCCTGTCAGACGGAAAACTATTCCACCGCCTAGAATTGTAAGATCGTCAAAAGGTTCAACCTGCAGCGAAATCATACCGCAATATTTTTTTGTGCCAAATCTCTTCTTTTCACCAATCTGTGGAAAATATACACGGTCATAAGAACTAAAAGCTTCAAAAGGTATTTCAAGAAAATTATCAGCGAGAGTATCCGTAAATTCGTTTCCCGCAAAGACATTAATATCAAACGTAAAATGTCTGCCCATTGGGATTGCGCCGCGCAGTTCCAACGCTGCAAGAACGGCAGGTTTAATTTCATGCCCGTAAGGATTCAATGGCACAAGACATTCCAGCATAGTGTTCAAATAAAATCCTTTTTTAGCAAAAACGCTTCTGTCCATTGTATTCAAGTTATAAATTAACTTTACGCCCGCGGCAAAATAAGGATTTTCTGTACCAATAACTTTATATTCTTCGGAATCTACACCATATTTTTCCTTTATGTAATTAAAAAGGTAGTTATCATAAAAAACTCCGGTATGCCCGTAGTCAAAGAAGAAATTTGTCTTTAAAAGATTTCCGTTATCTGTTCTGAATCCAAAATTCAAGTTTGTTTTCCAGGAACGGAAAGTCGTACCGCCAATATAGTTGTACTTGTCGCCAAGATCCGAAGAACCTAGCTCTTCAGCAGTAATACTTTCGCTTTTCATATAATTTTCTTCAAGCCACGAAGAATCAAACTGCACAAACAAATTAGGATTAAACGGCTGCATATAATAAAACGAAATTCCGTAATCATTCAGAGTCTGTGCCCTCAAAGCAATAACAGAACCCGTACCAGTCAAATTTCTTACCTGAACATCCGGATTAAATCTGAAACGCGTTACCCTGTTTGAACTTATGGACTGTTCAAGTTCTGCGTTCGCTGCAACCATAATTTTTTTCTTTGTTTCCTGTTTTAAAATCAGATTCATTCTGACATTTTCGCCATCATCAAAAACCTGCGGAGTCACACTGATATAATTTCCAGTTCTGTAAATGCTCTGAATAAATTCCTCAAAATTTTCGGGAGTGAGTTCCTTGTCATTTATTCTGTTAAAAGCTTTTTTAATATATTTTTCGTCCTGTTTATAGGCACCGTTAATTGTGAGTTCAGTCGGGATTAAATTTGACTTTCGTCTATAAGTGCCGCGTGTTCTTGAATTTTCCGGCTCAGAAATTCTATTTCCATTTTCATCATAATCATCCGGATAGATTTTTTTTCTGATTTCTTCAAGTTCCGGACGGTAAAGTTCTGCCGCTTCCCTGCCCTTTTCGTAAATTTCCTTTCCTTTTTTAAAATCCAGCGTTCCATAAGCACCAATTTCAGGATAAATTACCAAATCCGCTTCCTTTTGCAACTGAGAAGTAGAAACGTATTGGCCGATTGTAATTGTGTTAAGCATTGCAACCAGCGGATTAGAATTAAAAGTTTCAGGATTATCACGGACTTTTTGCGAAATATCAATTCCGATTATAATGTCGTAACCCATATTTTTTGCAACGTTAATAGCCAGATTGTAACGGATTCCTCCGTCAATAAAATAATATCCGTCCATCTGAGTCGGTTCAAAAATCGCCGGAATACTCATACTCGCTCGGATAGATTCCGCAATGTCACCGTCAGAAAGTACCATTGCCTCTCCAGAAAGCATATCAGTTACCACCGCCCTGAACGGAATATGCAAGTCATTAAAATCAAGATTTGAAGGATATTTTAAAGTCAATTCTTTTAAAAGAGTGTAAATATTCTGACCGTTAGAAATTCCCTTTCCCAAATCAAGTTTCATGGAAAGGCTAAAGTCCGCACTCAAAATATTTCTAAAAATGCTGTGCTCATCAAGGATTTTTTCGTAAGGCGAGGTCGCAGAATCATTAATCAGTCTAGACCAATTCAAATTATAAAGTTGTTTTGTAATTTCAGGAATCGAATATCCTGCACAATAAACACCACCAACAATGGCTCCAATGCTAGTTCCAACAACCATATCAATTGGAATTCCCATTTCTTCAATTTCCTGAATAATCGGAAGATGTGCAAACCCACGCGAACCGCCACCGGCAAGAACAAGACAAACAGAAGGCCGCCCTTCGGGCTTAGGACCAGACTGCACCAAACCGTCAGCATTCACAGGCTTAGCCAGCAAAAAAGCGGTCACAACGCAAATTACCAAAACAAAGGCAAAAAATCTCTTCATATTCAAGATTTTAGCGGAAAACGTTTATTTATAGAAGAAAATTGTAAAGTTCATAATTTTACGGGCGGGCCGGCTCCCTTTGGTCGCCGTCGGGCTTTGCAGGGTTACGGCTTTCGCCTCCAAACTTTTTCAATTTTGCGTCCACCAGACTCCTTACAGTGTCATCTCAAAGTCAAATCCGGAATCTATAAAATCTTCTGTAAAACTGCAAAAGTTCACGCTGCGCGTGCCCTTCCAATCCCTCCCGCATTTTATGCCACGACGGATTTTAAAATCCCCCGGAAAAAATTTTAATACTGGTCAGCAAAAGCGTCTAGAAGGGAACCTCTGAAAATTGCAATTTTTAAAGGTATCTTTGAAAACGCGATTGTTTTTTTTGGTGCCCGGCGTGTTAGCGATTGTAGCAGCAGCGAAGGCTTTTTCAAAAGGCGAAGCTGAAACCCTCAAGCCCGCTATTTGCGGGCTTGAGGGTTTTGGAGTGAACAGCGGAACTGCGGAAAGCGCGACCTGGAGCGTAGCGGAAGGAAACACAGTGATAAATCTGATAAGAAAATAACATTATGCACAAGTCAAAAATGTCGTGGTAAAATTGTAAGTTGAGGAGATTTTATGACATATTTTGTAAATGCAAATGCAAAAGATGACGGAAAAGGTACTAGGGAATATCCTTTTAGGAAAATTCAGCAGGCGGCTGATATTGCAGTGGCTGGCGATGAAATTATTGTGGCACCGGGAATTTATCGTGAATATGTAAATCCGAAGAATGGCGGTACGGAAAAAAATCGTATTGTTTACAGGTCGGAAAAACCGCTTGGTGCTCACATTACAGGAGCTGAAAAACTTTCTGGATGGAAAAAAGTTGAAGGTTCTGTTTACACGGCGCGCGTTTCTAACAAAATATTCGGAGATTATAATCCTTACAAAACTTTAATCAGCGGTGACTGGTTTATTGCTTATATGACGGCACATACCGGGGACGTTTTTTTAAACGAAAAATCTATGTATGAAGTTCAATCACTGGAAGAAGTAAAAAATCCAGTACCTTCTAAGCAATCTTGGGATCCGGAATTTAGCACTTATGTCTGGTATGCTCAGCAGGACGAGGCATCTGACGAAACGGTTTTTTATGCAAATTTCCACGAAAAAAATCCTGAAAATGAAAATATTGAAATTACTGTCCGCAGAAATTGTTTTTATCCTTCTGAAACTGGCAGAGGCTATATTACTCTTTCGGGATTTACTGTTTCTAAGGCGGCAACTCAGTGGGCTCCTCCGACAGCTTATCAAGAAGGTATGATTGGTCCGCACTGGTCAAAAGGCTGGATTATTGAGGATTGTCACATTTATGAATCAAAATGTAACGGTATTTCTCTTGGAAAATACAAACAGCCGGAAAATGATAACAAATGGCTTAAATGGAAATACAAGGACGGAACTCAAACTGAGCGCGACTGCATTTGTCAGGCGCAGACTGAAGGCTGGACAAAAGAAAACATCGGATCGCACATTATCCGCCGCTGCGAAATTCATAACTGCGGTCAAACCGGAATTGTCGGTCACCTTGGCGGAGTTTTCTCGATTATTGAAGACAATCACATTCATCACATCAATAACAAGCAGAATCTTGCCGGCGCAGAAATTGGCGGTATAAAAATGCATGCCGCGATTGACGTAATTTACCGCCGCAATCATATTCATCATTGTACGCGCGGTATGTGGCTGGACTGGCAGGCTCAGGGTACTCGCGTTACTCAAAATTTATTCCACGACAACACTTTGCCAAATGACTGGAATCTGAATCCGGAAGGCAATGGTGGAACCGGCGAGGACTTGTTCATAGAAGTTTCGCACGGTCCTACCCTTCTAGACAACAACATTTTCCTTTCTGACAGAGCCATAAAACTGGCAACTCAAGGTGTTGCAATGGTAAACAATATTGTGGCTGGCGCACTCGTCGCCGTTGGAACCGGCACAGATAACGGAACGCTCACTAAAGTTTCTCCGAGATACACTCCGTACCACGTTGTTCACCGCACAGAAATTGCCGGATTTATGACAATTCTTCACGGCGACTGCAAATTCTACAACAATATTTTTATTCAGCAGCCAATACGCAAATTTTTAAAAGAAGTTATGGAAAATACTCAGAAAAACTGTTGGGACGACAATAATGTTGCAGCCGGAACTTTCCCCTACTCTTCTTATCCGGATTTTGAAACATGGAACAAACAGTTTGACGGTTATTGCGGAATGGGATCGCCGGCTTCTGACCGCTATTATTCCGAACTTCCGGTTTGGCTAGACGGAAATTTCTACTTTAACGGCGCAAAACCTTCTTCAAAAGAAAAAAATGCCGTTGTAAACAATAATAAAGTTGAACTTAGCCTTGAAATAAAGGACGGAAAATTCTGCCTAAAAACAAATCTCTACAATTTTGTGACAGAAAAGACATGCAAAACCATTAAAACCGACGACATTCCAATGGCTTTTGAACCTGAAGAAAAATATGAAAACCCGGACGGCACGCCAATCACTTTTGACACCGACATTCTGGGCAAAAAACGCGCCGAAAAATGTCTTGCCGGACCTTTTGCAAATGCCGAGGACGCTCAAGCACCTTTGTTTTAGAATTTTTTTTATACGTGCGGCTCGCCACAAAGCAAATTCTTTCTGAAATTTTTAATTTTCGGTAAAATTTGCTTTGTGGCACCGGCAGTTCCGCACTTCGGTAACCCTCAAAAGAAAAAGGCGCACAAATCGTGCGCCTTTTTCTTTCTGCTTCGTTTGTTGAAACAAACTTCACAGGTGCTCCATTGCCTGCCGCGTTTGTACCTGCGTCGTTCATATGTCCATTTGGTAACCTTTACTTTTCCTCAGTATTTTTCTTCTTAAACAAATCAGAAAGTTGAGAAATAATAATTGCCACAAACATAATTATACAACCTAAAATTTCCCATTTTGTCGGAATTTTATGAATAATCACCGCTTCAGATAAAACTGCAAAAACGGATTCCATACACATCAAAAGAGATGCAATTGTTGCTTCGCAATATTTTTGTCCAACAACCTGCAAAGTATACGCAATCCCACAACTCAAAACTCCAGAATATAAAATTGGAACAACAGCCTCTTTTAATGCCACAGGATTCGGTTTATCAAAAATAAACATCAAAATCAAAGAAATAAATCCCCCGACTAAAAACTGTACGCAGGAAAGTTTTATTCCGTCACAATCCGGTGCAAATCTTTCTAGAAGAATAATCTGCAGACAAAAGAAAATTGCACAGCCAAAAGCAAGCCAGTCACCAATATTTATTCCACCAAATCCTGTTCCCTTGATGCAAAGGAAATAAAGTCCAGAAAAACCAATTATTACACAAATCCACGTTACAACTGGAACTCTTTTCTTAAAAAACAGTCCAATAATTGGAACTAAAAACATATACATCGCCGTAATAAAAGCAATTTTTCCGGCACTTTCTTCATAAATAAAAGCCCACTGCTGCAGATTTATTGCTGCACAAAAAACAACACCACAAATTGCACCGTAAATCACAGATTTTTTATTATTTTTTTTACGTTCGGCAATCTGTTCTTCAGTCATTTTTTTTGCCGTAATTGCATCACGCACAAAAATAAAAGGCAGCAGTACACAAGCTCCCAGCAAAGTCCTGATTCCCTGAAAAGTAAAAGGCTGAACTCCGCTGTCAGTTCCAAATCTTTGGGCTATAAAAGACGACCCCCAGATTAATGCAGTAATCAAAAGAATAATTACGCCTTTAAATGATGTTTTTGTTTTTTCCATAGTAAAAAAATTATAGCGAATTGCATCATAAATTACTAAAAAAAACAAAATTCTATTTCACTTCAAAAGTCCCCTACCCTACCCTTCCCGAAATTATCTTTTCAATCCGATTGCTTAATCTTGAACAGGAAGCACTATTCAGTTCGTCATTTCGGACTTAATCCGAGAACTCAGAAACGCTTAAAATTTTTTGAAAGCAACATCATTCCAAGCACCGCTCCTGGAGCCTTAAAAAAAAATCGTGAAAATTCAGGGTATCTCTAAAAAAACATTTTCAATGCTTTATTTAGAGATACCTTCGAGTTTTAATTCGTTAAAATACAACGAATTAAAACATCGCATTTTCAAAGACACCTCTAAAAATTGCAATTTTCAGAGGTTCCATTCACATTTTCCGCCAGATTCTAAAAATCCAAAATTTTCGTTTTGAGCCATCTTTTTTCTTAAAATGACAAATTATTCAATCACAGGTTTTAAAGTCGCTTAAAATCAATCCTAGAGCGTGTTTTATTTTATACCTATAATTGCGGTATATACCGCTTTTATACCGCTTTTATACCGCTTTTTGTATATATTTTATACCTATTTTATATGTATATATGTATTTTTTACCAATATTTTTGGTATATCGGTATGGAAATTTTACGTATTTTATTTTATAATTTTTAACAACAAGGAATGTGAGAAAAAAAAATCGGAACACAAAAAATCCGGCTTTAATCAGATAATTTTGACAGAATTTTCTGATTAAAAAAATTCTCAGTTTGCGGTGCAAATTTCCTTACGTTTTATTACCTGGAGAATTTATGAAAATTATTACAGTTGCTCTTCAAAAGGGTGGGGTAGGCAAAACCTCTGTTGCAGTTAGTCTTGCCGTTGAACTTTCAAAAAAAGGAAAAACAATTTTAATAGACGCTGACCCACAGGGAAATGCGACAACATGGCTGGATATTCAGGCAATGCAATATGAACTTGCAGATTTGCTGAACGGAAAATGTACACTTGAAAACTGCCTCACAAAAACAAACACAGAAAATCTTACAATAATTCCGACAGCCGGTCTTGGCGGCGAATTAAAGGAATACAGCGAAAATAAAGCCGGCGGAAATCAAGGAAAAATCAAAAAAACATTAAAAGAAATTGCAAAGAATTTTGATTATTGCGTGATTGACACCTCGCCAAGTTTTGGAAATTTTGAACGTTCAATTTTTTATGCAACCAACGAAATTGTAGCCGTTCTTCAGCTTGATGAATTTTCAAAAGACGGACTGCAGATTTTTAATGACCGCCTGAACACTTTTATAAACGACAACATGGACGAAGACGAAACAAAACCGATTTTCAACAAAATTGTCTTTAACGCAAAAGACGACAGAATTTCACAGCAGTCAATCATCTTAAATCAGTTTATGCCGCTAAAAGAACATGGTTACAATCTTTATGTAATTCCAGTTGATCAAGCTTACAGAAAAGCCCAGAGTGCTCACATTTCCATTCAGGATTTTGACGGGACAAAAAAGCAGACTCTGGAAACTTTAAGACAGCTTGCAGATGATCTTTCAAAATAGGGCAGGTAAACAATGGCAGGAAGAAAAATTACATCAGAAGAACTTGCAGGTAATACCGATGTACTGTCTGATCTTTTGTCGCCCGGAAGTTCTAAAAAAACACCTGTAACACAAATTGCACAACCGGCAGTTTTGGAAACAAAAGAAGAAAATAGGGAACTTTCAAAAACCGTGCACCTGACAATGCTTGTAAAAGAAGCTACAAGAAAGGAATGGAAGCAGTTTTTTATTGACCACGATCTGAATACAACTCAGGGAATAGAAATTGCAGTCCATCACCTTATTGATGATATTGAAAATAAAAAATACAAACTTACAAAAGGTGGCCTTACAAAAATAATTGATGAGGAATAAGGGTTTTTCTAAAAATTAAAACAGCCCGTTGGATTTTTAAGAATTCAGCGGGTTGTTTTTTTTTGTACTTCCGTCGTTTATAAAATTGTACATACGTCGTTTATAAAAAAAATGTTTATATTCTGTCTATGTATATAAGTCGTTCATAAAAAAACAAAGACTTGTACCTGCGTCGTTCATATTTTAATGAATTTGTACATAAGTCGTTCATCTGTATGAATTTTTAAACAATTACGGAAAGTTTTACTGTACCTGCGTCGTCCATACAATAAAATTCAGACATCTAATATATTCTGTCTACCAAATCTTCTGTATATACGTCGTTTATAGTTTTGTACGTGCGTCGTTCATAAATTCTTCCATTTATAAACAGATAAGAGGAAGTTTTTGCCTCTATTTTTCATTTTTATAGGGAAAAACTATTATTTTAGAAGAAAAATTTTTAAGAAAAGGGTAAACTAAAAATATCAGATTTATGAAAAACACAGCTTGTACATAAGTCGTTTATAAAAAAATCTTGTGAATTCCCGAAATTGTACCTGTGTCGTTTTAAAACAGTATGTAAGTCGTTTAACTTTGTACTTTTGTCGTTCATATTTGTAGATGCGTCGTTTTAAATTGTACCTGTGTCGTTTTAAAATAGCGTAAATGCTTATAATACAAGAATTTAAAGACTGTCAATATTAAGAATATTAATTAATATCATAAAAATAAAATAAGGCAATTAAAAAATAATATTATATAAATATAAAATAAACGACACGACTTGTTTTTAGTGGTCGTGTCGTTTATAATACCTTATATGATTACTTCAGATTCTTCACTTTTTGATGAAGAAGAACTAAATAAATTAAATTCTCCCAAAATTCCAGCAGAAAGAAAATTCCTTCTTCAACCGAATGTAATTTCGCGCTCTATAAACGACGTTGAAGCTACAGAAAAAAAACTTATGGCACTAGCAATGTCTTATATGCCGTATAAAATTGAAAATGACAACGATTATACCGTAAGTTTTTCCATTTCTGAGGCAATAAAGGCTCTTGATTTAACTGATGGTCAGAATCAGCGAAATATTCTTGAAAACGCAGTAAAAAAAATCAGCGGAAAACAAATTATAATTAATCAGGAAAACGGAGACTGGTTTGCATATACCTGGTTTGATAAAGCGTCGTGGCAGCCTTCCAACAAAATGTTTTCTTTGACTTTTAACAAAGCACTTGGAGATGCTCTTATGCAATATAAAAGGGCATATTCGCAGATTGACCTGGCATCTCTTGGGCGTCTTTCCAGTAAATATTCTATCCGTTATTTTGAAATTGGAATGTCTTACGCGGGTAATAAAGGAATTAACGGAAATCCTAAAGGAAAGTGGTATTACGAATACAGTGTGGATCAGATTAAACAATTGTTTGTAATTGATAAAAAACAGTATAAACGCACCTGTGATTTTACCCGTCGCGTCGTTTATGATCCGATTGATTTACTGAATGAAGCGAAAGTTGGTTTTACTATAGAACCGGTACCAATTACAAAAGGAAAAAAACTTCTTGGATTTAGATTTGTATGTACTGAAAGTGAAAAAATTCCTAGAAAAAATATTCTTCTAAATAAAAAAGATGACCAGGAAGTTATTTATACAACAATTGATGATGATGAAATTGAAGAAGAACGTTCAAAAATGGACGAGTTAAAAAATAAGTATTCGGAAGAATATGAGCAGATTCTTGAAAAAGTAAAAGAGGAAAATCAGAATAATCCGATTAGTTTTCCGGAAATTGAAGCCTTTAGGCGACTTGAAGAACTGTACGGCGAATCTTGAAATTTTACCTTTCATTTTAAATGCGGGAAGGATTGGAAGGGCACGCGCAGCGTGAACTTTTGCAGTTTTACAGATAATTTTATAAATCCCGGATTCCAATCCGGGATGACACTTTGAGTACTTCGGTGGACACAAAATTGCAAAAGTTTGGAGGCGAAAGCCGGAACCCTGCAAAGCCTGACGGCGACTAACGGGAGCCGGCCCGCCCAAATTAATTTTATGAACATTATATGGAAGAAACTACAAAAAATCGCTATAAACGACGTAAGTACAAATTTTTTGAGCAAATTTTAAGCAAAATTCCTTAATTATTTAGAGGCAGGGGAATGTTATTCTGATTTTATGAAGATTAACAATTTTTTTAAGCTGTTGGTTTTGGGGATGGCGGGAATGACGTTTTTTTCTTGTGTTTCTACTGCTTCTGTAACTTCTAATGTGTCGGATGTTGAAAAATTTAGCGAAATGCAAATTCGGTTTGCGACAAAGGCTGTAAAGCCGATAAGTCAAAATAATCCGGTGATTCAGCACGAATTTACAGCGGATCCGTGTGTGCTTGTCTATGGCGATACGGTTTATATTTATGGAACGAACGATGGTCAGCAGGCGGATTTTACGCTTGGAAAAACTGACAATAACTACAATAAAATAAAATCACTGAAAGTTTATTCGTCAAAGGATTTGGTGAACTGGACGGACTGTGGTCAAATTAATGTGGCTGGTAAGGCTGGTGTTGCAAAGTGGGCATCTAATTCGTGGGCTCCTGCAATTTGTACAAAAAAGATTGACGGAAAGGATAAATTTTTCATTTATTTTGCTGATAGTGCAAATGGCATTGGTGTTATTACGGCGGATTCGCCACTGGGACCATATTCTGATCCGATTGGAAAAGCACTTGTGAACCGTGCAACTGACGGTTGTAAGGGCGTTTACTGGCTTTTTGATCCGGCGGTATTAGTTGATGACGACGGCAAGGGATATTTGTATCTGGGAGGCGGTAGTGACGGCGATGCCGAACATCCAAAATCTGCGCGCGTTGTTGCTTTGGGCGACGACATGACAAGTCTTCTGGGAAATCTTATTGAAATTGATCCACCGTTTTTGTTTGAAGATTCCGGAATTAATAAAATAAACGGAAAATATTATTATTCTTACTGTTCAAACTGGTCTGACCGAAAAAATGCAAAAGGAAATGATGTTCCGCCTCCTGCGACTATTGCTTATATGACTTCTGATTCGCCGCTAGGACCGTTTACTTATGCCGGATATACTTTGAAAAATCCGGGAAGTTATTTTGGTGCTTGGGGAAACAATCATCACTGGATTTTTGATTTTAATGGAAAATATTACATTGCATATCATTCGCAGATAATAGAAAAATCTCTTGGATTTGAAAAAGGCGGTTACAGATCTTTGATGCTGAATGAATTTGAAATTAATGCTGATGGAAGCTGGCCAGTTCAAAATGTAACGAAAGCTGGCGTTTCTGCTGTAGCTGATTTTAATCCTTTTGAAAAAGTTAACGCTACTACAATGCATTCCTGTAAAAATATTATTGTGACTGATAAACAGACTGTTTGTCCGGTTTATGAGCAGGGTAGTGCGGGTTATGTTTGTCTGAAGAATGTTAATTTTGGAAATGATAAAAATTCTAAAGTCTTTGTTTGTTTGAAAATAGCGGAAAACTGCAAAGGCGGAAAAATCAGTATTTACGTTGACAATATGACTGGGCAGAATCTGATTTCTGACGTAAAAATCAAGAAAACCGGAAAGGACGGTGCAGAAATTAAAAGCAAAGTGAATTTTATGCCGGACGGAAAAGCCCACACGCTTTATTTTGCAATGGCCGGTGATATTGAATTAGAAAACTGGCAGTTTGTTCAGGAATAGAACTTTAGAGATACCCTTTAATAGAACTTTGAGGCAGGAATTTTCGCTGAATTTTTTGAGTGTTCAGAGAAATTCTTGTCTTTTATTTTTTGTCAATAGTTTTAACAAAAAGTTTTGAAAATTATTTTTAAAAAACACTACATATAGTGTTAAAAGCCCTTTGACTTAATAAATTAACACTAATATAATCAAATTATGTTGTTTCCGAAAATTGCAATTTAAAAAACAACACATATCAAAAAAAGGGTGGAAAATAATGAAAATCATTAAAAGAAATGGTGAAGAAGCCATTTTTGACGTTCAGAAAATCGTTTGTGCTATAGAAAAAGCAAATGCGTCAGTTCCTGATGTTGATAAAATCTCAGAAGCATATATAGAAGCCGTTTCATCAAAAGTAAAGGATGCATGTTACGCAAGTAAGGTTCAGCTTAACGTTGAAGCAATTCAGGATCTTGTAGAAACTGAACTTATGAGAATTGGTGCGTTTGAAATTGCACGAAATTATATTACTTACCGTTATCGTCACGCCCTTATGCGTAAACAGAATTCTACTGACCAGCAGATTCTGTCTCTTCTTGAATGTACAAATGAAGAAGTAAAGCAGGAAAATTCAAATAAAAATGCCACAGTTGTGTCTGTTCAGCGTGATTATATGGCCGGCGAAGTTTCTAAAGACATAACTCGTCGTTTCCTGCTGGACGAGGACATTGTTCAGGCTCATAACGAAGGAATAATTCACTTTCATGATGCGGATTATTTTGCACAGCATATGCACAACTGCGATCTGGTAAATTTAGAAGATATGCTGCAGAATGGAACTGTTATTTCTGGAACAAAAATTGACACACCGCATTCATTTTCTACGGCTTGTAATATTGCCACTCAGATTATTGCGCAGGTTGCATCTAGTCAGTATGGCGGTCAGTCAATTTCTTTAACTCATCTAGCTCCGTTTGTTGATGTGAGTCGCAAGAAACTTGTAAAGGAATTGAATCGCACTGTGGAAGAAACAGGCGTTACTTTTACAAAAGAACAGTTTGATACGATTGTAGAGCGTCGCCTGGCTGATGAAATTACGCGCGGAGTTCAGACAATTCAGTATCAGGTTGTAACTTTGATGACGACAAATGGTCAGAGTCCTTTTGTTACTGTTTTTATGTATCTGAACGAAGCCCGCAATGAACAGGAAAAAGCGGATCTTGCACTTATTATTGAGGAAGTTCTGAAACAGCGCTATCAGGGTGTTAGAAATGAAGCGGGCTATTGGGTAACTCCAGCATTCCCAAAACTTATTTACGTTTTGGAGCCGGATAATATTGAAGAAGGTTCAAAATATTATTATTTGACGGAACTTGCGGCAAAATGTACAGCAAAACGTCTTGTTCCGGATTATATTTCTGAAAAAATTATGTTTGAACTGAAGGAAGGAAACTGCTATCCGTGTATGGGCTGTCGTTCTTTCCTGACAGTTTACAAAGATGAAACTGGCCGTCCGAAATTTTACGGAAGATTTAATCAGGGAGTTGTGACAATCAATCTTGTTGATGTCGCATGCTCTTCCGGTAAAGATATGGAAAAATTTTGGACAATTTTTGATGAACGACTTGAACTTTGTCGCCGTGCGTTGCTTTTGCGTCATAAACGTCTGCTTGGAACTCCTAGTGATGTTGCGCCGATTTTGTGGCAGAACGGAGCACTTGCAAGGCTTCAGAAAGGCGAAAAAATTGATAAATTGCTTTTTAACGGATATTCTACAATTTCTTTGGGATATGCAGGACTTTGTGAATGTGTGCGCTATATGACCGGAAGACCTCATACAGATTCGGAAGCAACACCGTTTGCACTCAAAATTATGCAGCATATGAACGAAAAATGCGCTGCCTGGCGAGAAGAAACAACAATTGCATTTAGTCTTTATGGAACTCCGCTTGAATCCACAACTTACAAGTTTGCAAAATGTTTAAAACGCCGGTTTGGAATTATTCCGAATGTAACTGATAAAAATTACATTACAAACAGTTATCATGTTCACGTAACAGAAAATATTGACGCCTTTAAAAAACTTACTTTTGAAAGTCAGTTCCAGAAACTTAGCCCTGGAGGAGCCGTTTCTTACGTTGAAGTTCCGAACATGGAAAATAATATTCCGGCCGTTCTAGCAGTTTTAAAGCATATTTATAACAATATTATGTATGCTGAATTGAATACAAAATCTGATTGTTGTCAGAAATGCAGTTACAGTGGCGAAATTCAGGTGGTTGAAGACACGGACGGAAAATTAATTTGGAAATGTCCTCAGTGCGGAAATACTGATCAAAGTACAATGAATGTAGCGCGTCGAACATGTGGTTACATTGGAACACAATACTGGAATCAGGGAAGAACTCAGGAAATCAAAGAAAGGGTTTTGCATCTTTAGATTGTATGAATTACGGCGCAATAAAAGAATTTGATGTGGCTGACGGATTGGGTGTCCGTGTTTCTCTTTTTGTTAGCGGTTGCAGAAATGCCTGCCAGGGATGCTTTCAGCCACAAACCTGGAATTTTGATTTTGGCGAAGAATTCACGGAAGAAACTGAAAATCGCATCATAAAGGCGATGGAAGCACCGTTTATTCAGGGATTTTCGTTGCTTGGCGGTGAACCTTTTGAAGAAGAAAATCAGAAAATTCTGGCTCCATTTTTGGAAAAACTGAAAAAAATCTATCCTCAAAAAGATATTTGGTGTTGGACCGGTTACATTCTTGAAAAAGATTTGCAGTTCGGTGGCAGAAAACATACGGAATTTACGGACAGAATGTTAAATTGCATTGACGTTCTTGTTGACGGTCCTTTTATTCAGGAACAAAAAAATTTAATGCTGGAATTCCGAGGTTCAGAAAATCAGCGAATTATAAAATTGCACGAGTAGTCTAAAACACCCCCTCAATCTTAGAATTTTAATTTTTTTCATGGGTCATTTTTGCTTCGCAAAAAACAGGCTTTTCAGGGTTCCGCT
>CAVJCY010000055.1:0-17134 GCA_963648145.1 bacterium
AACTGCTGAACTGCTGAACTGCTGAACTGCTGAACTGCTGAACTGCTGAACTGCTAGAGATTGTGTTTTCGCCGTTTGCGAATGTCAAGAGAAAATCACGGTAGTATTCATATTGTTTTTTTCTTGCTTCAATCTCCGCGGGAAGCCCGATTTTCAAGTCCGTGCAGATGGCATCGAAATTGTCGAGGACATTTACAATTCTTTCCTGCACTTCTAATGGCGGAAGAGGAATAGTAATGTTGTTCAACTTGTCAGGAGTTACCTCAATAACTTTTGTTCCGTGTGCAAGTTTTACTTTCTGCTGATAAAATGCTGAACTCTGGAAATAATACGAAAGATATTTAGCGTTCTGATTGTGATGTATTATCGCCGTATGTCCGCTTACTGCAATCGGTTCTTTTCCTACCCAAGCCGTACATTTGCAAACATCTTCAACATTTTCGCTTGTTACTGCCATAACAATGTCATTAGGCTCTGCCTGTTTTGATTTATCAAATACTGACTTTTCAACGAAAGTCAGAGTTTTATCCGTCCAAGTTCCGAAATGAGTGTACATCTGCCCATAATGAATACAAGGAAAGCCGTTTTCAACGAAATTTTTTTTCTGAAAATTTCCGCCACGAGTAATAGTTGCAATCTCTCCGAGTTTTTTTACTTCTACCCTACTTTCCCTTGTCAGAAGATTGTCTCTGTAATACTCATATTGCTTTTTGCGTTTTTCCAGCTCCGCTTCCAGCTCCGCTTCCAGCTGAGTGAAATTGTCAAGAATCCGCACGATTTCTTCCTGCACGGCAAGCGGCGGAAGGGGGATAGAAAGTTCTGCAACTGTACTCTTTGCAAGAGCGGGAATCCCAGCCCCATACTGACATTCTTGTAATTTTTTCTCTTGTTGTTTTGCAAAATGATAAACATAACGATTTAATACGACATTTTTATTTGGAGATAAAACATAACAATGTGCACCAGCCCAGAATTTTGTTTTAATCCAATTTACGAATCCTGCAGAAGCACCTCCTTGTGAAATCGTAATTGTGTTCTCATTTTGATTAAACTGTTCTATAAATCCTGATGGACTTATACCACCATTTATTACAGGGTACGAACCTTCATCAAGCATATTTTCTTTGTTGAATTGTATGCCTTTTCCTATTTCGCACACTTCCCCCAATGTTTTATATTCCACACCGTTCGGACAGAGTTCTTTTATAAGGTCGTTTAGTTTGCTCATTTTTTTTCTCCATTGTTGCTGTCCGTGAGCAGTTTTCTTAGCTCTTCAATATCCGGCATGACACGCTGTATTTTTTCGGGCATAATTTCAGTAGTTGTAACTACCGAATTTTGACCTTGTGGCAATCCTTGAAATTCGTCAGTCATAACTGACGAATTAGAGTCTAAAAACTGCCAGTTTTCATAGAAGAGCCGCATATTCTTTAGGTTTGTAGCTGAAAAACCTCGCAAGCCCGGAAGTTCTTTTCTTAAATGCGTGCTTATTGTTTCAAGAACGCTTGTTCCCCATGATTTTTTGCCCTTTTTAGCAAACAGATATTTGCCCACTCCAAAATAAAGCGAAAGTTGAACGCGATTAACATCTTTCGCTGCTTCATATTGAGATTGAAGGATAGAGTTTTTTATGGCATGAACGGCTGTTTTTATCTCGTTTTCCATCTCACTCCCCCTCTATCTCGGCGATAATCTTGTCGATTTCCGCACGGAGAACATTCTCTCGCTCTACAATCTCGCTAATTTCCTTATTCAAGACTTTTATGTCTATAACTTCTCTTGTGTCCTCTTTTTCTACATACGAGCTTACAGAAAGATTGTATTCGTTTTCTGCAATTTCTTCGTTCGAAACAAGGCGGCTTACATAGTCTATTTTTTCTTTTCGCTCCGTAAATACTTTGAGAATATTTGCAATGTTTTCTTCACTTAGTTTGTTTGAGTTTGTAACTTTTACGCACTCTGCGGAAGCGTCTATAAAAAGCGTTTTGTTTTCTGCCTTTCCTTTTTTCAATACCATAATGCAGGTTGCAATGCTTGTTCCAAAAAACAGGTTGTCAGGCAGCTGGATAATACAGTCAATGTAGTTGTTATCTACAAGATACTTTCGGATTTTCTGCTCCGCTCCGCCACGGTACATAATGCCCGGAAAACAAACGATTGCAGCCGTTCCGTTCGTTGCAAGCCAAGAAAGAGAGTGCATTATAAAGGCTAGGTCTGCTTTTCCTTTAGGGGCAAGAACGCCCGCAGGGCTGAACCGCTGGTCATTTATAAGAATAGGGTTGTCGTCGCCTTCCCACTTGATTGAGTAAGGCGGATTAGAAACAATCGCTTCAAATGGCTCATCGTCCCAGTGTTTTGGGTCTAAAAGCGTGTCGCCGTGTTTGATGTTGAATTTATCATAGCTGACATCGTGCAGAAACATATTGATTCGGCAAAGGTTGTATGTCGTGATGTTGATTTCCTGACCGTAGAAGCCGAGCCGCACATTTTCGCTTCCTAAGATTTTTGCGAACTTTAAAAGGAGCGAGCCAGAGCCGCAGGCCGGGTCATAAACCTTGTTCACGGTCTTTTTTCCGACAAGGGTTATTTTTGTAAGAAGTTCAGAAACTTCCTGCGGAGTGTAATACTCTCCCCCACTCTTTCCTGCATTGCTGGCGTACATTCCCATAAGGTACTCGTACGCATCGCCGAAAGCGTCTATTGAGTTGTCAGAATAATCATTGTTTCCGAGATTCATTGAAGCGATACCGTTCATCAGCTTTACGAGCATTTCGTTTCGCTTCGTTACAGTTCCGCCCAATTTGTTTGAGTTTACGTCAATATCATCAAATAAGCCCTTGAAATCGTCCTCGCTTTCCGTTCCGATTGCAGAGCCTTCAATTCCCTTGAATATTTTTGCAAGTTTTTCGTTCAGGTCTGTGCTGTCCTTGTTTGCCTTTTCAAGAACATTGTTAAAAAGCTGGCTGGGGAGAATGAAAAAGCCCTTCTCTTTTACGATGTCGTCTTTTGCGGTTGCAGCTTCTTCGTCAGAAAGTTTTGCGTATGAAAATGAGCTGTTTCCTGCTTCAATCTCGCCCTTTGATATATAGCGGTCTAAGTTCTCAGAGATGTAGCGGTAGAAGAGCATACCAAGCACATACTGCTTGAAATCCCAGCCGTCCACGCTTCCCCGAAGGTCGTTTGCTATCTGCCAAATTGCGCGGTGAAGTTCCGCCCGTTCCGTTTCTTTCTTGTTGTCTGCCATTTTTAATTTTCCTGAACAAAAAAAATGTATAAAAAGAATAGGGTATTATACCGTTGTTTAAGGATTTTTGCGTTATAAAAAGAAAACCTTTTATAATAAAACCTAAATATTTAGGAATATCATACAGATAATAAACTATATACAAATGATATAAATATATACTTATGAAATCAAATGTATATACAAATGAAATCAAATTGACGAATAAACATCTTTTGTATATACTAACTTAAAGAGGTGATTATGAAAACTATTTGTTTTGCATTGCAGAAAGGTGGTGTCGGAAAAACATCTATCAGTGTATCAGTTGCGGCAAATCTTGCCCAAAGCGGTAAGAAAGTTCTTTTGATTGACGCAGATCCTCAGGGAAACGCTTCTAGCTGGCTTCTTACAGCGCTGAATAAAGAATTTGCTGATGTGCTTTTCGGAGATGCCACGCTGAAAGAAACTGTTATGGAATCCACTGTAAAAAATCTTTTTGTGCTGCCGACGGCAGGAACGGACACAAGATTGAATGAATACTCGGAAACAAAAGCCCTCACTTCTCAGTATAAGATTGCAGATGATGTAATGCCGTCCGTTCGTCTTGATGGCTATGATTATTGCATAATCGACACAAGCCCATCTTTTAAGGCTCTTGAGCGTTCCTGCGTAGCCGCCGCTGATGAAGTTGTGGCAGTTCTTACTTTGAGCAATATGGGAACTGACGGACTTGAGATTTTCGGAAATCATCTTGCAAACGCAAGAAAAGAAATGCGACTTGGAGAAAAGCCGACATTTAATAAAATTGTTTTGAACAATCACAACCGAAGTTTTGGGCAGCAAAAAGAAATCCTTGCACAGATTGAAGAAGCAACAAAAGCCTTTCAGAAATTCATAGTTCCGCAAGACCAAGTTTTTGACCGTGCTTGCGGCGGACACGCCTCAATAGATATGTTCAAGGCAAAGCCTGAAACTATTTCTGCAATCGAAGAAATTGCAAGGAGTTTATAATGGCACTTTCAAGAAATTCTGCAAATCAGAATGTTTCTACCGCAGATGTTTCAAAGCAGCTGGAAAGTTTTAATTCCGCAGTTACGGCAACACCCAAAGAAGAACAGAAAGCGGATAAAAGCGTTATGATTTCAATGAGGATTCCCGAATCAATGAGAAACGAGCTTAAATCATATTTTGCGGCACACGGAATGAGCCTTTCAAACGGACTTATTGCGAGTGCAAATTTTTTAAAGCTCGAAGAGCAGATGGGTGCTGTAACGCTTTCTAACGGTATTGTAATAAAACGAAAATAGGGCTAAAAATAGGCTCTCAGACGCACGAGAAGGGCGTTTTTAGCGTGTTTTTAATTGAATTTGAGTAATTTGCGTCCGAAGCGGAAAAGGGCGTTTTTTTTGAGGTTTTTATGGCAAAATCTTTGAGTCAGGTTTTAAGGAAAAAATATCATGATGGAGCTGATGTAGGTCTTTTATATGTTTACTCTATTGTTGATGATATTGAATCTTGGAATACAGGAAAACCTACTAAAAAGAAATTTTCACAAGAAATGTTTGATGAAGCATATGAAGATTTGACTGCCAGTGAAAAATCAGTGTTTATGCTTTATAAGGACATTCATGATACTTATTTTGCCATCTATGAGAGGAAGCTAGCTTATGAACAGCAGTTTAACAATAACTATTCTAAATTGATGTACACTGTGAATGAAATAATAACTGCTGAAGAGATTAGAAAAACGGTAAAAAAAGAAGTGTTGGGAGATGTATACATTCTTACCATTTCAAATTTCTTAAAAAATAAAGAACGCAAAGATGATTTGGAAAATTGCCAAGAATTAGTGAAGGATGCAATTAGGGATTTTTCGGCTTGCAAGGAATTTATTGCGACAGTTAATTGTCTGTATGATATTTATGCACCTCAAATTATAACAGGACTTTCTGATTACAATTTGAAACTTTCTGTTTTGAATTCAAAATTTACTGAATTATTGAATATTGCTACAAAATCTCAAAAAGAGAAACTTGAAAAATATTTTGCTCAAATAAGTGTAAGAATTTTTGAATATGATGTAGGTCATGAATTCAGGTCATCTTTGTTTTATAAAATGTATTTGCCTGAATCTGTAGATAAAATGCCTTCGAGAGCAGATGTTAATAATTTTGTCAAAAATTACAGGTCTAATATTCAATTTATGAAGAAAGAAATGCTAGAGGTAGAAAATGGCGAAGAACAAGGGATTGAGTGTTTCTGATGCAGTTTCTATAAGACTTCCTGATGAAGTCGAGAAAGGAAAAAAATCATATTTTGAAACAGGAAATAGTGTAAGCATTGATTTAATTCAGAAAACATGGGCTACATCTAGTAATTTAGCTTTAATGGCGAAACGGCAAGCTGAAATATCTCATAACGACAAGAAGATAGAAATTATAGAAAATGTGGAAAAAGGGCAGATAAAAGTAAGACAACAATCTGATAATTACACTACGGAATTAACATTGTTTTATCAAAGTATGAAAAAATTACCACAATCTGCAAAAAAAATACTTAGATTTATCGTAACAAAAATTACTGACGAAGCGTTTTCAAATAATAAACTAACAAAAGACTCTGTAAGTTTTTATCTTGATGATTTGATAAAAAACGAGATTTATAAAAATGCGGATACTGCCCGTGTCGGTTTTAAGACTGCATCAAAAGCCTTGGTAGATATAGCAATAGAGGGAAGAAGAACTCAGGGAAAGGGTAAAAATAAACAAGATTATATATGGAGTTATGGACATTTATTTAGAAGGGCAAGCATACTAAATGGTAAATGTATTGTTGAGTTAGAAACCGATAATGATTGGAATTTTGTAATTTCCAACTATGAGATTATGCCTAATTATTGTTATGGTTTGCCAAACAGAAGTTATGATTTAGCTGAAGCTATTTTCTATTTTGCGAGAATTAACAATAAAGAAATTGCGGATAATGGATTTTTTTCACTTAGTCTTAAAGTCTTACAACAAAGGTTAGCATTGCCAGAGGAAACTCCGAATCCCGGAAGAGACATAAAGAAACCTATTGAAGATGCTATTAGCAGTTTAAATAATGCAGAATCTGAAACTCAAAATTATAAAATAGAGATATTTGCTGATAAGAACACTTCTCCAAATCAATGGATTGATAATGGGTATATCAAAGTTTTCTTTTTTAACGAGTATCTTAACAAGTTTAAGCAATTAGCAGAGAAACGTAATGTAAAAATCTTGCAACAGCAGATTAAAATGTCAAAAAAATAAAATTTCCGATATTTTACGTTGATAAAATCATATTATCTTTATTAAAAATCGGCAATTTTCCGACATTTTACGTTGATGAGCGACATTTTACGTTTAAAATCCGACATTTTACGTTGATAGGCTGGTTTATAAATCTATATATAATAATGAATTATGAGTTCTAAAAAATCGTAATTGATTATAAGCAATACTGTCTAAAAATTTTATTTTTATTATTTATTATTTTATGATGAGCGTACAGTTTGCAGATTTGGGAAAAAATCTGTAGCCTATGAACTTGTATTTATTACAGATTTGTAGGTCGTGTGTCTTTTGGATTCAAGATGTTTTGTGGAAGGGACACGAACTGAACGCTACAAGGGGATAGCACGAAAGCGGTTCTAAAGCGAGATATTATCTTCCGAAAGCCGAGAGAAAACGGCGGACGGCATCAGACCAAACGACAACGCACGTAAGGCGACATGGCAGATGGCTGAAGATTAACAGGGTGGGGGCGTGAAGAAGAAGCCCTGAGTGCTGGTACTTACTTACGAGGAAAATTCTACCTACATCAGCGAGTAAGCGTCTGATGTGCCTGGATGGCTCCATACTGGGCGGCTCCGCCAAGCATGAACATCAAGGGCAAATGCCGTACCTTATCACACAGTTGCATGAAAATGTACTCTGTGGGGTAGGGGGGGCTTTGCCTAAATTCTCCACCTGTCCACCACCAAGCATAAGGAAGATTTTGAGTTAAAATGGAATCTGGCAGAATTCAGAAATTATTTGAAAAGAATTTGTGTTCTGGTTTGGTTTGTATAACCTATATATATAGGTTATAGTATTAGCATGGAATCAATGAAGCAGAAGATTGACCGTTATATAGGTGAAATAAAAGATGGTAGTTCTAGGTTTAAATCTGAACTTGATTATTTGTATGAACTTTCAAAAGGTAAATCAAAGATTTATGTTGATGCTGAAAAATTGGAACAACTATTTTTTAAAGCTGAGGACCTTTTTAGAACTGTTGAAAATTTAGAATTCGCTAATAAGCTTCTCTATCAAAACCGAGGAAAAGCATCTGTCAAGAAATCTGTTTCATCTAAAATTAACGGTACAAAAGGCGGTCGTCCTCCTAAAGAAATTTCTCTTGCAAAGAAAAAGCTTGATGAGCTTGATATAAAATGGGCGAGGGGAGAAATCACAGATGCGGAAACAATGGAGCAGACTAAACTTCGCCAGATTGTTCGAGAATGGGAAAATAAAAAAATGAAAAACCTAAATAAATAGGTTATAAACCGCCACGTGGCGGTTTATATGACTTGTAGATTAATCAGTCCCAAGAAATACCTTGGTATTGTCGTTTTTGTTGCTTCTGTTGTTTTTCAAATTTTTCAAGTTGTTCGTAATTTTCAAAACCGAGAGATTTCATTTTTTTTCCGAATTCGATAAAAGTATCTGCATCAGTATTCTGTCGCCAATTCTCCAAACGCTTTTCGTTTTTTTCAAGTTTCTCGCGAATATTAACAATAAAAGCAGTTAAACCTTTGACGGTTTTATCAACAATATCTTTGACTTTCTGCAGTGTAAAATTAAAAGGTATATGTTCGTGAGCCTTAAAAGCCTTGTCTATTTCGTGAAGATTTTTATTTGTTTCGTTGATAATTTTATTAAAAACTTCAGCCTTTTCGTTAATGCTTTTTTCTTCGTGCTTAATCCAGTCTTTGCGTTCTTTTTGAACTTCGTCTATGTGGTTCAAAATCTGCTCTTTAGAGTCCAACTTTTGCTCTCTTTCATTGAGTTGGATATTTTTCTCGTTCATATCTTTGGTTGCTGTTTTTACGGCATTTTCACGAGCTTCTAAATCCTTTTGCTTTTGATTAAGAGTGTATTCCTTGTTTTTCAAATCGTTTTCTTTGTTTTTGTTTGCTTCTTCTTCAATGTCTACTGCTGCTTCTCTTTGGGAAACTGCTTTTTCTTTTTCATTGACATTTTTTTTATATGCTTCCAGGTCTGCTACATTTAGCTCCCTTTGATAAAGTTCGGTTGCCTTTTCTGTCTGCTTCCGTTCGTTTTCGTCCTGCTGAGCTTTCTGTGCATTTAATTCAGTTTCTTTTCCTTTCATAGCTTTCTGAGCATCATAAAGTTCCTGATACTTTTCTTTGTATTCCTTGTCTACTTCGGCTCTTACTTTTGGGTACAGTTCTTCCTCTATCAGCCCGATGTTTTTTTCTTTGGCGTCGATTTGCTCAAAGATGGCTTTGTTCTCTTCGTTGATGTTTTTTGCTTCTGCGAGTTGTTCTTCAGCTTCTTTGACAATCCTAAATTTTGATTCCAGAATCGCATCTCTTGCGTTTTGTTCCTTTTCTCTTTTATTTTGTGCTTCTTCTTTTGCTTTTAGACTTGTTTCTTTTGCGGTAAGTTTTTCTTTTTCCTCGGCTACGGCTTTCTTTTTCTCAGAGAGTTCTTTCTCCTCAACTTCAATGAAATCTATTTTTGATGAAAGCGCATTGTAAAGTTCAATATTTTTTTCCTGAATGTTCATATCCTTGGATTCAATGAAATCTTGAGTTTCTAAATGAGGACGGTGTTCTTCAGGATTCTTAATTTTATATCCATGCTTTTCAAAACAACGGATAAGGCAATCTCTTTCGTTTTTAATCCATTGCATTTGAGCAGTGAGTAATCTTGTTTTTATTTGCTTTCCTTTTTCGTCAGTTCGATTGCTCATAAATTCTTCATACTGAGCCTGTCTTTTTGGGTCTTTGTAATGCTTATCCGTAATATGAATTCCGAACTTCTTTTCAATTACAGATACATCAATTTCTTTGCTTATAAAGCCTTGGGAAGCAAGAGCTTCTGTTAAAGAGTTCTCAACATCCAGTCCATTTACACGGCATTTTTTTTGAATTTGATTTCCTTTAATTTTATCAATCAAGGTTTCTTTTTTATTCTGCTCGTCTATGAAGTTCTGCCACCGATTTCTTGAAACAGGAATATAATCCACATGAAGGTGGGGGGCACCCTGTACCTTGCCGCCTTTTCCGTCATCCCTTGATTCATCGTCATGATAGTATGCTCCAATAACTTCAAAATTGGGATTTCTGGTCTTGAAGTTGTTTAGGGCTTCAATGTAAATCTGTCTTACTTCTTCGGTATTGTCCGGACGATTGTCCTTGTTTCCGAGCGTTATGATGAACTCATAAACTGGAACTTTATTTTTTGATTTTTTTATTTTCTCGTAATAATTTTTTCCGCTTCCGATTTTTCTGTCAGAGCGTTTTTGCTTTTCGTCATATTTTTTTACGGCTTCGCCAAATATTCTTTCGTAAGCATCTTCTGGCTTTTCGTCAATGAGGACATGAGTTTTCGCCCATACCTCGTGTTCCTTTTCTGTCTTATTCTTGAATCCGATATGTTCTTGGTTTTTGCAGTATTCTTCATCACGGATATTATGCTCACGGTTCGCTTGGAACTTGACCGACTTACCGTTCCCTTTCGTGTCTTTAGAGTTCTCTTTCCGTCCTCCGTTATGGAATGATGCAGTGTAATATCGTTTTGCCATTAAGTGCCCCTGTTGCTGTCGCAAGATTTCTGTCCTGTCGGACGGAGTTATAATCAATCTGAGCCGTCAGATTGATTATAACTTGGATTTTGCCTAGTGTCAAAATCAATAACCCAATATTGTTTTTGTCATTTTCACTACGCTTGAATAACAAAAACTATCGGGTCCCAAAGCGTTTAGCCGCTTTACCACTAGTCAAGGGCAATCCCTCGACACTCCCAGGGGGCAGCAGCCCCCTCAAAAAGAACACTCTGATTTTTGCTTCTGAACGAAGCTCAATCATCGTGTTTTTTCTCACCCCTGTGAAAAATAATTTGTCTTTTTTTTGCTGCCGTTCTTGTTGGAATCGTCAGCTTAAAAGACTCTTTATTTTTCATTTTTTATCTGCTCCGATGAACCTTCCGCTATTGCTCTAGTATTATCTACGCAGATAAAAAACTCCGCGTGAACTCCGTTCACGTGCTTTGCAAATGCGTTGCATTTCTCAAAGCCTAGGAGTTTGACACTCTTAAAAAAAGAATTTTCATACGAATTCAAATCTGATAGAATTCTAGATAAGGAACATTTGCAATCTGGAAAGGTTCAGAGGAGTATAAGTTCTTTTTTACCGAGCAGAAAATCCACAATGTTGATGTGTCCGATTCCGTTCCTTGAATAGTCGAATCTATCGAGCGAAAGAACATATTTTGGAGCAGAATCGCTTATGGAATCAAATGCACCGAATTCTCTTTCTATAGTTTCTTTTGAGTGCAAGTAGTAAGCTACCTGGATAAAGCATTTTTGTTTTCCGTTTATTGCGACAAAATCAATTTCGCTCTTGTAAGTTTTACCCGTAAAAACTTGAAAACCTCTCAAAATAAGCTCATTGTAGATTATGTTTTCAAGAAAGAAAGTGTCCTCAAAATTCACAAGATTCGTGTTTATCATTCTGAATCCTGAATCAACGGCATACTGCTTCTCGATGTAGGATAGGACTTTTTTTCCGACGATATTGAACCTTTTCACACGGTTTATGAGACAGGCTTTTTCCATCTTGTCGAGATAACGATAAATCATCTTCTTCTCAAAATCATCGTTGTTTTCGGTCTTAAAATAGTTCTCGATGTTTTTTGCTGAAAATTCCTTTCCAGCGTTCGACATTATGTAGGAAGCAAATCTGAGAAATTTTTCTTTGTTGATTTTTGATTTTTCAGTGACTATATCCTTGTCTATAATTCCGTTGTATGTCTGTTCCAGATAATTTTTCACATCGTTTTCACGTTCAAAAGAGAATCTTAGCGGAAGTCCACCCCATGAAACATAGTCGACAATAAGCTCGTCAGGATTTGGATTTTTTCCCAGTAGAGTAAGATAATTGAAGGCTTCCTTGAAACTGAATGGGAGAATCCTGAATTCAATGCAGCGACCGACAAGCAAGGTAGCCATTTTTCCAGAAAGAAGCTTTGAGTTGCTTCCAGTTATGAAAATCGAGCAATTAAGGGTCGCCCTGAGCGATGAGAGAACTTTCTCAAATCCTTTTACGTGCTGGATTTCATCAAGGAAGATATAATATTTCTGGGAGTCCTTTATCTTTTTCAGAATATATGTGTTGAGCTTTTTGTAGTTTTTTATGTTCTCAAAAGACAAATCTTCAAAATTTATTTCGATTATGTGATTCTTGTCTGTGCCGTTCGCAATGAATTCATCTCGGATTTGTGAGAGTAAAATTGATTTCCCAGAACGGCGAACGCCAGTCAGGACTTTTATTAAATCGACTTCATAATATGGTCTGATTTTATTCAGATAATGTTTTCTTATTATTTTCATATTCAGTAATGTGCCACAAATCGAGAGAAATTTAAAGATTGTGGCGGATATTTAGCAGATTTTAAAAATAAAACCTAAATATTGGGGTTGCTTAATATAATGAAAATTCTGTCTACCAATCCTAAATATTTAGGTTATTTTTTTGTTTTCCCTACACTCCGAAATATTTTTCAAAGAATTGAGTAAGACGAGCTACGACATTCTTTTTTACTTCACTTCTGTTTCCGCCACCAAATCTTGAGGTCGCTGGCAGAATCTTATCAATGTCCGTTCCTGTTGTTCTTAATGCTCCGTCACGGAAAGAATTTTCAATGAAAGCTGATGTTTCTTCTGGTTTCAATTTTAACTCAGCCGTAATTGCTTCAAGTTCCTGAACTTTCTTTTTCTGTATGTATGAAAGCCAGTCTTTTTGAATGTCCGTAGATGTGTTTATTTGTGCGATAAACTCTTCAATGAGGTCTTTTTTGCTTCTCAGTTCAATGCTGCCGCCGATTGCCTTTTTAATATTTACGAGAATAGTTGAATCTTCACAATTTGAATCGTGATATTTTGCAACAAGCATCAAGATATAGTCGATATTTATATCGACCTGCTTGATAAGTTCCATTTCAAAGACAACATCATCGTTTATGTTTTCCTTTTCGCCTTGAGTATCAGGTCTTATTTCATCGTGAATGTCAATGTAATGGCTCTGATAATCCTGCAAGTCATTTATTGCAATGAGATTGTTTCCTTCAAATTGGTCGAATGTTGAAAGAATGTTACGCATACGCAAGATAGCACCATAAAGCATAACGAATTCTTTTTTTGCTTCCTGCGTAATTACATTATTGATGAAATTATCAAGTGGGAATTTTGAATACAATTCTTCTACAAGTTCCGTATATCCCTTGTGATATTTGTTTTTTTCGTCTGTAAATCCGTTGTAATAGTCCGCAAAGCTGCGTAAAAGAATTGTTCCTTTTGCGTTTTTATCGCCGAATAATGCTATTGCTTCGTCTGTTTGCTCAGACAAATCACGGAAGCAGACGATGTTTCCGAATGTCTTAATTGAGTTCAAAATGCGGTTTGTTCGGCTGTATGCCTGAATAAGTCCGTGCATTTTCAGGTTTTTGTCCACCCAGAGCGTATTGAGCGTGGTTGCATCAAAGCCTGTCAGGAACATATTTACAACGATGAGAATATCAAGCTCTTTGTTTTTCATACGTAGAGAAACATCTTTGTAATAGTTCTGGAACTTTTCGCTAGATGTATCATAGTCCGTATGAAAATATGCGTTGTAGTTTTTAATTGCGCTTTCAAGAGAATCTCGGCTTACAACATCAAGACCTGTTGTATCGTCAGAATTTTCATCGTCTATAAAGCCGTTTTTGTCTTCAGCTTCGTTTGCTCCGAAACTGTAAATCATTCCGACTTTTAGATTTGCCTGCGGATTTTCTGAGAGCTGATTTTGAAATTCCTTGTAGTATTTTATAGCCGTTTCGATGGACTGAACGCAGAATATTGAATTGAAGCCCGAAAGATGTTTTACGGCTTTTTCTTCCTTCACGTTTCCTCTATCCTTTGCTTTTGCGTTTTCTGCAATGTTTGTTAAAGCCCTGAACTCGTACATTCCGCCGTTTGTGTTTCGTTTTGTTTTTTGGTCAAAGTGTTTGATTATGTATGAAACAACGTCTTTAATATGTTTTGAATCCTGCAATGCACTTTTTTTATCAATGCCAGCGACTTCTTTATCTTTTACACCGTCCTTCATTCTGATTGTCTTGATGTAATCAATACGGAACGGAAGAACATTGTGGTCGTTGATAGCGTCAACAATCGTGTATGTGTGCAGTTTTTCACCAAATGCCTGGTCAGTTGTCTTGATTCCCCCTGCCCCATTTGAGCCTGCATTTTTCTGAAAAATCGGTGTTCCTGTAAATCCGAATAGATGGAATTTCTTGAAATTCTTTACAATGTCTTTATGAAGTTCCCCAAATTGAGAGCGGTGACATTCGTCAAAAATCATGACGATGTGCGAGTGGAAAATGGGATGCCCTTTGTTCTTCTTTACGAAAATGCCGAGCTTCTGAATTGTCGTGATGATGATTTTTTTTGCAGGGGCTTCAAGTTGTTTCGTAAGAACTGCAACAGACTTGTTTGAATTTGCCGCATCTTTCTGGAAGCGGTCATATTCTTTCATCGTCTGATAGTCCAAATCCTTACGGTCTACGACAAACAAAACCTTTTCGATGCAATCCATTTGACTTGCAAGAATTGCTGTTTTAAAACTCGTGAGCGTTTTTCCGCTGCCTGTCGTGTGCCAGATGAAGCCGCCGGCGTCTATTGTTCCTTCTTTATGGTAATTTGAGGAGATAAGAATTTTGTTTAAGATGCGTTCAGTGGCAGCAATCTGATAAGGTCGCATTACTAAAAGCGTGTTGTTAGTATCGAATACGCAATATTTCGTGAGAATATTTAAAATCGTGTGTTTTGCAAGGAATGTCTTTGCGAAATCGTCTAAGTCGTTGATGATTTTGTTGTTTGCGTCTGCCCAAAAAGATGTGAATTCGTAGGAGTTGCTTGTTTTCTTTCCGCTGCCCTTTTTGCTCGTCTGTTCTTTTATGCTTGCTTCACGAGTTGTGTTTGAAAAATATTTTGTGTTAGTGCCGTTTGAAATGATAAAAATCTGAATGAACTCAAAAAGCCCCTCGCCAGCCCAAAAACTGTCGCGGTTGTAACGGCGAATCTGATTGAACGCCTCTCGAATATTAACACCACGCCGCTTTAACTCACAGTGTACGAGCGGTAAGCCGTTCACAAGAATCGTAACATCATAGCGGTTTGCGTATCGACCGCCCTCTGGCGTAAACTGGTTTATAACTTGCAGGTAATTGTTGTGGATGTTCTTTTTATCGATGATGTAAACATTTTTTATAGAGCCGTCATCTCGCGCAAGAACGCGCACGCCCTCGTCCTGAATGAGCCGAGTTTTTTCTTCTATTCCCTCATTCATATTCTCAAGATTCTGTCCGTAAAAGCGAATCCACTCTGTTTCTGAGAAAGTAATTTTGTTCAGCCTTTCTAACTGTGCGCGGAGATTTTTAACAAGTTCCTTATCATCTTTTATTGAAAGGTATTCATATCCCTGCTCACACAAAAGCTCTATAAAATGTTTTTCCAGCTCCGCCTCGCTTTGGTATTCCTGGCGTTTTCGTGGTGCAGGCGTGTATTCTGCAACAACGGTGGCTTCGTTTGTTTCGGCTATGATATTGTATGAAGGCATATTTTAAATCTCCAATTTTTATCTTAAAAGTTGCTCTTCATTTCGTCTTGCATATAAAATCCGACGGACTTCCATCACATTCCCGATAACTACATACCAGACAGTATAATTTCCAACGTTGATTCTGCGATAAGGATGCTCACGTTTTTTAGAAGACTGCCAGATTGCAAAAGATTCAGGAGTTTCAAGGCGTTCTAAAATTGCTTCCTCAATTCTAGTGATTGTGTTTTCTGCCGCAACAGGGTTTTGCAAATTATTGCTGATATAATCCGTAATTTCTATCAAATCTTTTTGCGCGATAGGAAGATAACGGAGTTCATATTTCATTTAATTTGCCTTTATTTTGTTTCTGACTGCGGAAAAAACTTCATCGTGAGAAAAGCGTCTTGAATCCGTTGCAGCCTGAATGTCAGCTTCATCAAGTTTTGCCTCAACATTTTCTGTAAGATTTTCGTACATTTCAAGGCTCATAACGACCATTGAGCCGTAGCCATTTTTAGTAAGGAACACGGGATTGTTTTTTTCTGCGACAAGAGTTTCTATATCGCTGAATTTATTGCGTAAGTCTGAAACAGGACGAATCTGGAGCATATTTACTTCCTTTTGCAGTGGCGTTATTTTATCAGAATTATATCATTATTTTTAACAATCTGCAATTATTTTTGTCCAAACGACAGCAATTTATCCCTGTAGTATTCATACTGCTTTTTTCGTGCCTCGATTTCTGCAGGAATACCTGAAGAAATATCGTTGCATAAAGAATTGAATCTATCCAAAATGCTTGCGATTCGTTCCTGTTCCTCTAGCGTAGGCAACATAAGTTCAACTTTATTCAAAATTGACTGTGTTAAACTTGGAACTCCGCCCGCTTTGTTCAAATTTTCAAGATGCTCTTTTTGCAAGTAATAATACAGAAATTTAGGGGAAGCAACTTCATCATTTATTTCCGTATAAAAAATAGTGTCTACATTCCAAAATGGAGTATCAACATAAAACAGATTTGATAAAGAGCCTTTTCTTGGAATCAAAACTGTTGGTTTATCATAAACTGCTTCATCAACATAAGTCATAATTCCGCCAGAGCCGTAAACAGGAATTTTGCCATCCCCTAATCTTTTATAGTCCTTGCCATTTTTTATTGTCGCCACATCTCCCAATTTTACCACTGCATAGCTGAATACATATTGCAAAAGCCTAATTTCTTCTATTCTGCTGAACTGCTGAACTGCTGAACTGCTGAACTGCTGAACTGCTGAACTGCTGAACTGCTAGAGATTGTGTTTTCGCCGTTTGCGAATGTCAAGAGAAAATCACGGTAGTATTCATATTGTTTTTTTCTTGCTTCAATCTCCGCGGGAAGCCCGATTTTCAAGTCCGTGCAGATGGCATCGAAATTGTCGAGGACATTTACAATTCTTTCCTGCACTTCTAATGGCGGAAGAGGAATAGTAATGTTGTTCAACTTGTCAGGAGTTACCTCAATAACTTTTGTTCCGTGTGCAAGTTTTACTTTCTGCTGATAAAATGCTGAACTCTGGAAATAATACGAAAGATATTTAGCGTTCTGATTGTGATGTATTATCGCCGTATGTCCGCTTACTGCAATCGGTTCTTTTCCTACCCAAGCCGTACATTTGCAAACATCTTCAACATTTTCGCTTGTTACTGCCATAACAATGTCATTAGGCTCTGCCTGTTTTGATTTATCAAATACTGACTTTTCAACGAAAGTCAGAGTTTTATCCGTCCAAGTTCCGAAATGAGTGTACATCTGCCCATAATGAATACAAGGAAAGCCGTTTTCAACGAAATTTTTTTTCTGAAAATTTCCGCCACGAGTAATAGTTGCAATCTCTCCGAGTTTTTTTACTTCTACCCTACTTTCCCTTGTCAGAAGATTGTCTCTGTAATACTCATATTGCTTTTTGCGTTTTTCCAGCTCCGCTTCCAGCTCCGCTTCCAGCTCCGCTTCCAGCTGAGTGAAATTGTCAAGAATCCGC
>CAVJCY010000056.1:0-16753 GCA_963648145.1 bacterium
TTTGGTGGAATTACAAATAAAGCTGACTCTTTACTTGTAATTTTTTTTTACTTTTGTGTGTTCTTTGGGGGGCTACGCTTTTTTTATGTCATTCCGAATTTAGTTCGGAATCTTTTTTAACGATTTTCTATCTGGTCTTTTTGAAAATAATTCTAAAAATGTTTTCATTCTTAAAAAAAATATTTTTTTCCTTTTTTTTAATATATCGTTTTCTGAGGGAGAGAACACCCTCTACTTCGCAAGCGGTGGTTTTCTCTCCCTCAGACTCCCTCTCTTTCCCAGCACGCGTTTAGGGGGGGCTCAGAACAAGTTCTGAGCTGGCCCCTAAAAACCCTGCTGTTTGGTGGAATTACAAATAAAGCTGACTCTTTACTTGTAATTTTTTTTTACTTTTGTGTGTTCTTTGGGGGGGCTACGCCTGTGCTGTTTTTTTTTCTTTACTTTCTGTGTGTTTTTTTTGTGTACTTTTGCGTTAGCGGGTGGAGCAGCGGCGATGTTTGTTTCAACAAACGAAGCCGAAGTCCGCAGGCGTGCTGTTTGCACGACTGCGGGCTTTGGAGCGAATAGCGGAACTGCGGAACACGCGACCCGTCAGGGGAACGCCCAGGGGGAAATTATTGTTTTTGGAGTGTTTTTAAAATTTCGGGTGTGTACCATGTTTGGGAAAGGCGATTGTAATAACCGAAAGTGGCAGGATTGGCGTTATCCCAAAGGCAACAGGGGATTTTGTATTGGTTAGCTTGTTTTTGGAAATCTTGGAACCAGGCTACACGATGAGAAATGTTGCTTTTGTTTATAGCTCCGTATTCGCTGACAATTACTGCGCAGCCGTTTTTTATAAATTTTTTGTTTAGCGTTGCAAATATTGTGGCATTCTGAACGGACATTTCCGGATTGTATGTTTCTGTTCCTTTGGGATCGCTTGCGAAGTTGTAAGGTGTGTAAAGATGAACTGAAAGAATCAAGCGGTTTGGCATGAAATCTGAAGGTAACTTGAAAAGCGGTGTGCAGGCAATTTCTGAGTCGGCTTGTAATGCTGGTACGGAAACAAGTCGTTTTTGGTTATTGCCTCCAGTCGAACGGATTGTATCTAAGATAATCTGATTTAATTTGTTCAGTGTTTTTGCAGAATCTATGCAGACAGGTGCATTTTCGTTGAATTTCCATTCGTAGACGGTGCCTTTCAAGCGCGGTTCGTTCATTGTTTCAAAAATCAGATGTTCATCGTAGCTGTTGTTAAATGCAAGACAGATTTGTGCCCAAACGTTTTTTAAAAATCTTGCCGATTCATTGTAATTTTTTGAATCTGGGTAATAACCGCTTGCATACGGTATTGAACGCGCACGACCTGCATTGTCATGATGCGTATTTATGATAACGTAAAGCTTTGCCTGTATTGCCCAGTCCACAATTTGTTTTACGCGGGTCATCCACAGAGGATCTATTGTGTAATTTTTATCAATTATGTGATTTGACCAGGTAACTGGAATTCGGATTGTTTTGATTCCCGATTCAGCGAGTCCTGAAATCATCTTTTGGGTTGTTAATGGTTGTCCCCAGCTTGTTTCGGAAAGTAGTGAATTGGCAGAATCTGCATCGAGTGTGTTGCCTAAATTCCAGCCGGGATTCATTTTTGCAGCAATTTGAACGGCAGTTTCTTCGCTGAATGTTTTTATTTCTTCGGTTTCATCTTTTATGCACTTTGAAATATCAAAAGTTAAGGAAATTTCTGAATTTTCTGCGTTCGATTTTGAAAGCTCAAAATTTTGACTTACACAAGAAACCAATAATATTGAAAAAATCAAAATTGTAGAAAAAGAAAGCTGTCTCATACGAAAAACTCTAAAATTGCAATTTTTACAAGGTAACGAAAGAAAATGCGATGTTCTAATTCTTACTATTTTAACAAATTAGCCCCCGCAGTATCTAAAAATCTTCAGTTTGCAAGGAAATCTGAACTTTTATATAATTCTAGCCGTATTATGAAAAACATAAAGAATTTTTTTTTAATTTTTATCGTTTTGATGACGACGGAATTTTGTTTTGGACAGGAACTCTTAGATTCTGCGAATTATGATGAGGCTTTGTTGACCGACGGTGTTACTGTGAATTCTGAAAATGAACTGACAAACGGCACTGTCACGGAAGATTCCAATATTGCGATTTCTTCCAAAGTTGAACAGAATTTCGATGTTGACATGACTTCTCAGAATATTACGAAAAATGTAAATTCTGCCTCCCGGAAAAAAGTTTTTCGAAAATTCAAAGTGCAGCCGTTCTTTTTTAATGCATATCCGCAAGGTGCTGACCGCCATGTTTCTGATTCAATTTATTTTTCAAACAGCAGGGCTTCCAATAAGGGAATCTTTTTGAACGCACTTACAACCGCACTTTACAATAATGTTGATTATTTTTATGGGAGAAACCTGTCGGCCGTTCAGCTTTCTGAAAATTCAACGAGTTTTTTGACAGAAAATATTTACTGGTTTTTTAAACTTTACGATATGACTTTTGAAGTTCCAAATATTATTTTCAGATTGGGTGCTGACGTTCATTACAATCTTCAGGTTATCAATAATGTAAGCGTTCAGAACAACTTTTTTTACGGTCTGATTGGCGAAGTAAAATCCGGAAAATGGTTTTATATCAGAAGTCACATTTTTGCAGGAAACCGTGTTTCCAAAATTTTTGGAGAAAGTTCCGTGATTCATAACTGGGATTTTCAGGCTGACATAGCGTTCCTTTTTAACACTCCGATTCATCTTTCGCCGTATATCTCAATTTCAACGTACGAAACTTTCAGATACCCGCTTTTCTGTTCTCCAAATTATACTTTTGGACTTCTGTATATTACACAAAATAATTTCAGGGTGGGTCTTGAAGGTTCACTGCGATATATTGACGCTTTTACTCTTTCTTCATTTTTGGACAGCTATGTTATCAGACTTGTTGTCGGTTACGATTTTAGATAAGAAAGGCTCTAAAAAATCATTTTCAATGCTTTATATTTAGAGATTTTCTGAAATTTTTCATGATTTGAGGTCAATTTTTATGAAATTTACGAAAAAAAAGTTTATTATTCTGTCTTTATCAGTTATGTCTTTTGGTCTGACATCTTGTGAATACGGGCTTCATGAATTTCTTTCCAGGGCAGATGAAGCAAATGACAGAAGTCCGCGACTTGTAAATCTTGCAAATTCGGAGGATTCATCGCTTCATGATGAAGTAAAACCTCCGCTGATTGATGGAGATAAATTTTCCGTTTTTATATTTTCTGACATTCATTTTGGACGAAACGGAAAAAACAAAGACCGCCGTTATGAAGATGTTTTTTATGAGTATTTTGAAAATAATCTGGATAAAATTCAGGAATTTAACGGTGATGAATATCCTCTCCGTTTTTCTATTTGTGGCGGTGACTGCGTAGAATACGGAGTTGAAAGTGAATACAAAACTTACAAACAATTTTGTAACAAACTGAAAGATATTTCTACGCAAGCAAAATTCAAGGCAAAATTCCCGGAAAGTTCAATTATTATGCCGGAAGAAGGTCTTACGACCTACACTATTGCCGGTAATCACGACCTTTTTAATTCCGGATGGGGAAATTGGCGTCAGTACTGCTATCCTTATATTTCAAGTTATTATTTTAAAACTGAACACAACGGCAAAGAACTCACCTGGTATTTTTTGGACAGTGGCAACGGAACTTTGGGATACAAACAATTTGAAGATTTACAGTCAAAACTTAATTCCGATGATAATAAAAAAATAATTATCAGCCACTATCCTCTTTATGCAGGCGGAGTTTTTTATTTTACGATGCAAAATGTTGTTGAACGCGACACTCTGATTTCGCTTTATTCAAAAAATAATGTAAAACTCACGCTTGAAGGTCACTATCACAGCGGTGGTTCTTATGATTTTGACAATTTTCATGAAGAACTTGTAAAAAGTTTCCTTGATAACACGACATTTGGAATTATATACGTGGATTTGGCAAATCAGACAATGCAGATAAAACAGTTTGATTATTTAAATCCGGTCGAAGAATAAAATTCCGCTGAAAACGGCAATTTTGCCGCAATTATTGAAAATAAGTGAACCTCTAAAAATTGCAATTTTTAGAGGTATCTTTAAAAACGCGATGTTTTAATTCGTTGTATTTTAACAAATTAAAACTCGAAAGCATCATTAAAAAAGTATTGAAAATGATTTTTTAATGATGCCCATGACAATCTCCGTCATTATCTTTATAGGCATGAATTATATTTTTGGAAACACAACAGAAACTGAAGAATTAAAAAATCGTTTTGTAAAATATGCAAAAATCTGGTCAGAAAGCAATAGTGAACTTGCCGACAAGGGAATTTTTCCTTCCACAGAACGACAGTGGGACATGGCAAAAAATATGGTTGAAGAATTAAACGCTCAGGAACTTCAAAATGTCCAGTTAACCGACAAATGTTACGTCTATGCAAATCTTCCAGGAAACGGAGATTCTGTACTGCTGATGGCACACATGGATACTGTTGATGAAGTCACAGGTCAAAATGTAAATCCTGTGATTACCAAAAAGGGCGGCGACACAATTATTTCTTCGGATCATTCCACATTGCTTGGCGGAGACGATAAAGCCGGAATTGCGGCAATTATGACAGCACTTGCCTGGTTCAAAAAACATCCGGAAAAACAACACCATCCGGTAGAAGTAATTTTCAGCCCGGACGAGGAAACCGGTCACGGAATGGATTTTGTACCGTTAAATCTTATAAAGTCAAAGCGGGCATATACTGTTGACGGTGGCGATGAAGGTGAAATGGAAACTGAATGTTTTAATGCCTGGTCCGCAACCGTCAGTTTTTCGGGAAAAGCCTGTCATACAGGAGAGGCAAAAAAAGGAAAGCTGGTAAACGCCTCACTGATTGCTTCCGATTTTGTAAATCAACTGCCACAGGATATGCGCCCGGAAACGACAGAAAATCACGAAGGTTTTATTGCCGTAATGAAAATGTCATCTTGCATTGAAAATTCTGAAGTTGAACTTTTGCTTCGATCTTTCAGTCTGAAAGAAATCAATGAAGAAAAACGGATTATAGAAAAAGCGGCCTTTGATGCTGCACAAAAATTCGGTGGAACTGCAAACGTTTTATTCAATCAGCAATATCTGAATATGAAAGAAAAACTTGATTCTGCCCCGCAGGTTGTTGCCGAACTTGAAAAAGCCTATAAAGCGTCAAATGTAAAAATCATAAGAAAACCAATCCGCGGCGGCACAGACGGTTCACGGCTTACGGAAATGGGAATCCCTACTCCAAACATTTTTACGGGTGCCCATGAATATCACTCAAGAAATGAATGGGTTTCTCTAAATCAGATGAGTAAAGCTGCCGATATTCTGATAAATCTTCTCCTTGTAGAGTAAATTTTTCAGAAAAATGGAGTTTTATTTTAATGTACGAATATATTATTGACGGTGGATACCCTATAAATGGCACTATAACCGCAAGTGGAAACAAAAACGCAGCACTTCCATGTCTTGCCGCAAGTCTTCTTACCAATGAAACTGTAATCTTAAAAAATATTCCGGAAATTCAAGACACCAATGTCATGATTCAAATTCTTCAGGCATTGGGTGCGGAAGTTGAGCAGATTGAAAAACACACCTGGAAAATCAAAAGCGAAAACGTAAAAAATATTGAACTTCCAGCCGAATTAACAAAAAAAGTGCGAGGTTCTATTATTTTTGCCGGGCCGCTTGTTGGCAGAACCGGAAAATGCAAAATGAATCCACCTGGAGGCGACGTAATTGGCCGCCGCCGTGTAGACACTCACTTTCTTGCATTAAAACAACTTGGCGTCAACATAAACGTTAACGGTCATTTTGAACTCAGTGCAAATAAACTTGTGGGCGCGGATATTTTTCTTGATGAAGCTAGCGTTACCGCCACAGAAAATGCCGTCATGGCTGCAGTACTTGCAGAAGGCACCACAATAATCCAGAATGCCGCTAGCGAACCGCACGTTCAGGATCTTTGCAAAATGCTGAATGCAATGGGCGCAAAAATTTCTGGCACCGGCAGTAATATTTTAAAAATCGAAGGCGTTGAAAAACTTCACGGCTGCGAATTTTCAATCGGGCCAGACTACATAGAAATAGGCTCATTTGTAGGCATGGTTGCCGCAACAAAAGGTCACATAAAAATCAAAGGAATTCGACCAGAAGAAATGCGTCCTTTAAAATATTCTTTCAATAAACTTGGAATTTCATGGAACATCGAAGGCGACGTACTTTCCGTTCCAAATACTCAGGAATTAAAGGTTAATAATGATTTGGGCAATGCAATTCCAAAAATTGACGATATGCCATGGCCCGGGTTCCCAGCCGATCTCACTTCCATTATGACCGTAGTTGCCACACAGGTAGAAGGCACAGTCCTGATTTTTGAAAAAATGTTTGAAAGCCGAATGTTTTTCGTAGATAAATTAATCAGCATGGGGGCAAAAATTACTTTGTGTGACCCTCATCGTGCAGTTGTTTGCGGACCTTGTATGCTTCACGGCGACCATCTCGTGTCCCCGGATATTCGTGCCGGCATGGCAATGGTAATCGCAGCCCTTTGTGCACACGGACAAAGCCGAATCAGCAACGTTTATCAGATTGAACGTGGTTACGAAAATCTTGTTGACCGCCTTAAAGAACTTGGTGCCCACATAGAAAAAGTAGAAATTTAGCAGAATTTTTATACGGGCAGTCCGGCTGCGCCGTCGCTACGTTCCAGGTTCCGCATTCGCTCCAGACACAGTACTCCGCGCCAGAACAATGGCACTTCGTCTACTGTGTCCGCCTGCGGCGCCTTGCACATCGCTACTGCAAAAGTTTAAATTTCTGGGCATCTCTAAATCATTTTCAATGTTTTTTTAAAGACTTTCGAGTTTTAATCCGTTGATATAGCACGAATTAAAACATCGCGTTTTCAGAGTTACCTCTAAAAATTGCAATTTTTAGAGGTTCACTTCTATAATTCCACTTCCATAAAGTTTTTTAATTTCCTGTTGAATTTTCTTTGATTCTAGAATTTTTTGTAAAGCAACTTGACGCTCCGTCTCTAACTTTTCCGGCCGGAGTTTTCTCAAAATGCTACATAATTCAACGGCAGAATTTTTATCTTCTGCGATTATGCTCATTTCATCCTGCATAAAAAGCCAGTTTACAAAAAACTTGTGATTTTTTTCTACAACAAGAGGATTGCCTGCTACCCAAAAAAGATTTTTCGAAAACTGTAAATTTTCCGCCTTTTTATTTTTTTTCTGTTCATATTTTTGAATTTCCTCTGAAATAAAATTCTTTGGCACAGTCGGTTCTGGAACGGCAAAATCAAACCATTTTGTAACCTTCATCTGAAGTTTCTGCCTGTGCATCCACGAATTTACAGCAGCTTCAAGACCATCACCAAATTTTGAATATTTTTCTTCACCCGCAAAATGAAGATTATTTTTTGCAAAACGTTCTTTTTCTTTGTTCAGCAAAGGTTTTAATTCTGGATGAAGTCCTTTCTGCCATTCTGCAAAAACTCCGGAATTTCTTGTAAGCACAAATTTGTGCCAGAACGCTGAATCTAAAAGCTCTTGTTCAAAAAGCTGGCGCAAAGTTTCCAGAGAATCAATAATTGACTGAGGAGTATCATTCCAAAAACCGTAAATCATATAAGCGTGAACTAAAATTCCGTTTTCTTTAAAGGCACAGGCAGCGTTTACAATATTGTGAATGTCCGTACCTTTGTTAATTGCCTGCAAAGCCTTGTTTGTTGCTGCTTCAATTCCGGCACTTACTCCTCCAAAACCGCAATACGAAAGAAGTGCCACTAAATCGTAAGAAAAACTTTTTTCAAACCGGATATTTCCCCAGTAGTAAAGCTGATTTTTGTTCTGAGCGTTTAAAATCGCAAATTTCTGCAAAGCCTGAGGAGGCAGTGCTTCGTCAACAAAATGAATTCCGTAAATATTTTTTTCGCGGGCAGTTTTTAAAAGACCGTAAAATATTTTTTCTGTTTCTGTCTGTTTATAACTGCAAACGTAATCTAACTGAGTATCACAAAAAGCACATCGGTGCCAGTAACATCCGTGCGAAAGGTAAGCTTTTATCCAGCGACCGTCTACCCAAAGACGGTGCATTGGATTTTTGTCATCGCAAAGACTTGGATAAATTGAAAAATCTATATCTGAATAGTCCGGGACAATATTTTTTGTAAAATCGTCTTCAATTTTCTGAATTTCTGCTGATTGCCATAAGGGCTCTATGATTTTTACTGAATTTTCTGTTTTTACAAACTGCCGGAATTTGTAAACCGATTCAGCTTTTTTATTTTTTTTCAGAAAATCGTAGTAGGAACCGTAGCCTCGGTCGTAACTGATTGCGTCAAAGTAATCTGCAACTTTTGGCGATGAACATTCGCGCAGTTCTGTATTTATAAAACCTCCGCCGGCAACTATAAAAACCTGATTTCCGTACTTTCTTTTAAGGTAGCGGGCTATATAAAGTGCAGGCATAAAAGTTCCTGCAAATGGAACGGAAATACAAAACATTACACTCTGCGTTAGCGGCTGGAAGGGCTGCGAAGCAGTTCCGTAGCATCGCGGAGGAATGAAGGCGTATGCCGGAACCCTGGAAGACGCGACGGCACTTGTGCCGGAACGCCCAAAAATATTACCAAAATAAAAATCGAGGACGGGTTCTAAAAAATTATTCAAAATGGGCGAGTCTATTTGCTTTTCAATTTCTTCAAAGGAAGATTCGTTGACGGTGAGCGATTCTGCATAGCGGATTAACGAAAAATTCTGGTCAAAGGCGGCGGTAATGTAGTCGGCAAGGTCTGCAAGGGCAAAACTGCACAAAAAACGGGCGTCATCAATGTCCGGCGCACGACCAAGGTTTGCAAGAAAAGTTTCCATTCGACTGCCGCGCGGTGAAGAAGGCGAATAAATTAACTGATGGGCTTTTTCTCGCCCTGCCCCGCACAAAATCTGAACAATGTCGTCAATCCAGTTAATCCAGTTTTGTGCAGTAGAAATGTAGCGACGAAGATTAAAGGCAGTCAAATCATCGCCGTGAAGTTCTGCACGTTCGGCAAGTTTCAGCGCATTTGGCGAAGAAAGTTCAAAAAGTCGGGTAAGCCCCTGCCGTGTAAAAATTGAATAAAAAAGCTGAATGCTAAGATCGTACCAGGAAATTTTTTGTTCAGAGAAAAGATTCGCTTCCCGCGCAAGATTTTTCGGTTTACCATCAGTCAACGGTCCGCCGGCCTCCAGACTTTTAAAAAACGCACTCAGATACGCGCCGGAAGGGTAAGGCGTATTCAACTGTACCAGCGGCGAATTAATTAAAACAATATCCATAATTTTTTCCATTATTTTACGGCAACCAGAACCATTGTCCGGGCATCTTTATCGTATGGGGAAAAATCAAAATCTCCGTACACTTTTGCAGACGAAAAACCACACAAAATGCAGCGCGAAATTAAATCTTGCGCAGCATAAAGACGCTGTGTAAAAACGTGATTAATTTTTTTGCCATTCGGGGAAATTAAAGTCCACTGTGAACGCAAGCCCTGCCAGTCCTTTTCCGGACTAAATTTTGTGATGACGTGCATTCCGGCGCGGTCAAATTCTTCGCCAGGAGTAAAATAAAGCTGTGCAACTTCGCGGCTAAGACATTCCATGATAAATATTCCGCCTTTTTTAAGACATTCACAGATATTTTTCAGGATTTTCATATCTTCTTCAATTGTGCCGCAATATCCGAAAGAAGTAAAAAGATTAACGGCGCAGTCAAAATGTGGCACCGTTAATTGAAAATCAAGTGACTTACCGCCAGAAACTTGCGTTGCATTGTAATTCTGGCCAGGAATAAAATTGCGCAAATCCGCCTTTACAAGGCAAAGTGGCACACCTTCTGCATCGGCCATGTCAGCGGCTGCGTCAAGTTCACTTTGAATTATATCAACGCCGGTGACCTTAAGATTTAAGGTGGCCAATTCCACGCTGATTCTGCCAATTCCGCAGCCTGCGTCAAGAACAGTGTCGCCGTCATTTAAACGCGCAATTTTTTTTACATAATCTGCAACCGCCGGTGCTTCTGCCCAGCGATTTTCGTCAAACATAATCGGACTGTAATTTGTCCAGAAATCTTCAGATTCAAACCATTCCATAATTTTAAATCAATTCTAATGGAACCTCTAAAAATTGCAATTTTTAGAGGTATCTTTGAAAACGCGATGTTTTAATTCGTGCTATATCAACGAATTAAAACTCGCATGTATCTCTAAATAAAGCATTGAAAATGATTTTTTAGAGATACCCCTAAATCAATGTTACGTAAGTTTTTCCAAATCCGCCGTCTTCTGCAGAAGCAAAACTGAATTCTTTTACATGCGGACAATTTGAAAGATAATCTGTCACCAGCTGCTTCAAAATTCCTTCTCCTGTGCCGTGAATTACGCTGAATGTCAGAAGATTATTCAAAATGCACAAATCAATCTGATGTTCCAGGGCTTTAATTGCTTCGTCACCGCGCATTCCAAGAAGCCTAAGTTCAAAAACAGGGCGTTCAGAAGTTTTTTCTATGAACGAACCGTCATAACTTGCGGAATCCTGAACAGAATCGTCGCGTACAAAACTGAACGGCAAATCCGAAGGCTTTTCTGACGGCAAAGAAATCAATTTTAAATCTTTTTCCTTAACATTCATTTTTACGCTGCCAAACTGAACCTGCCAAACACCTTTTTTTGCCAGAGAAATCAGAATTCCTCTTGTTTTTGAAGAAATTGACTCTACGACACTGCCTTCACAAAAAACGGCCGGTTCCTGGATTTTTTTCGATTTTCCGCCATATGCAGAAACTTTGCCGTTAATTGCAGGATTTTCGGGACTTTCAAAATGTGAAACCGCAAATTTTAATGCTTCGGAATTGCTCATTCTTTTCTTTGTTTTTTTATTACTTGCCGGATGTTTTTGTTTTTGAGCAAAATATGCCTCTGCCCGTTCAAGTTTTTCCTCATCTTTTTCAAGTTTTTCTTCAAGATGAGTTGTATTTTTTTCAAGTTCAGAAATAAATTGCTTTACGCCAAGAGTTTTTTCTCTTGTTACTTCGCCTTCTTTCAACTGACGCACAAGATTTTCCAACTGACGACGACTGTGAATCAAAAAATCATTAATTTCCTGCATTTTTCCTTTTTTCAGCTGATTTTCGCGGCGACGAAGTTCAAGTTCCTTTTGAATAATTTTTTCCTGTTTTGTTTCAATAATTTCATTTTGAGAATCAAGTTTTCGCTGCAATTTATCAAGTTCAGAATGTTTTTTATTCAAGCCCTTTATCAAAGACGAAACGTCCGCCTGCTCCGTTGCAATATATTTTCTTGCTTCAAAAAGTATGTTTTCTGGAATTCCGGAGCGGGAAGCAATATCAAGTGCGTGACTTTCGCCCGGAACGCCCATAATCAGACGGTAGGACGGTGAAAGCGTATCTGAATTAAATTCAACAGAAGCATTAATGCAGGAAGGATTTGTGTATCCGTAATTTTTTAAAATTCCCTGATGAGTTGTAACTAAAACAAAAGATTTTTTTTGAATCAGAAAATCCAGCACCGCCATAGAAATTGCCGTTCCTTCCTGAGGATCTGTGCCGCTTCCAAGTTCGTCCAGCAAAATGAGCGAATTTTTGTCCGCATTTTTGAGCGCATCCGCAATATTTTTCATGTGACCGCTGAATGTGGAAAGACTTTGGTCCAGCGACTGTTCATCGCCAATATCCGCAAAAATATCAGTAAAAACCGGAAGTCTTGTGCCTTCCGCTGCCAAAACCGGAAATCCTGCCTGATTCAGCATAGAAAAAAGTGCAAAAGTCTTTAAAGTAACAGTTTTTCCGCCTGTATTCGGGCCTGTAATAATCAAAACTCTTTTTTCTGACATAAAACGCACGTCAATCGGAACTGCTTTTTGCGCCAAAAGGGGATGCCGCGCCTGCAATAAAAATGGAGGTTCATCAGTTTTGCAATTTTGAGCAAAAATTCCATTATTTTGACTAGCATAGCGCGCCGCAGCAAAAGTTCCATCAAAACAAAGCATAACGGGGAGTGCCGCCTTAAAAGCTGGAATTGAAGGCTGCAAATCAAAAGTCAGTTCAGTAAGAATTCTTTTTATAACGGATTGCAGTTCAAATTCCTTCTGGATAAGTTCGTTTGTGCAGATGACGGCATCTTCTGGTTCAATGTAAACTGTTTGTCCGGAAACTGAAACTTCGTGAATAATTCCTTTTATGCGATTTTGCTGACTAGACTTAACAGCAAGCACTTGACGGCCACCGCGCAAAACTGGAACGGAATTTTCCAGAACACCGGGCATTTCGCTGATATATGACGAAAAAATATTTTTTAACTTGGCATTCAGCGAAGAAATCTGCCGTCGAATTGCAATTATTTCCGGCAAATCTTTCATTTCACCGTCTTTTGTAATTATTCTGAAGATTTTTTTTTCGGCATCAGACAAATCAGGTATTTTTTCTGATTCAGAAACTAAAAGCTTAAAATTTAATTTTTCTGAATGATGAGCAATCGTGTCTTTTACAGAATTTACAGCCTGAATAAAATTGCCGAGAGAACGCACTTGCTCTAATTCCAGTGCTGCGCCCCTTGTGTGAATCACGGCAAATAACGGCTGAACCGGCTCCCAGATACCAAACGGCAGACTGTGACTTACGAACAGAAAATCAGTCCATTCACGACTGCAGTTTTTAAAAAAATCAATTTGTTTTAAATCCGTCAAAGGTTCGCGAAAAAGTAATTCATTTTTTCCTTCTTCACTAATGCATAAATCTGCAATTTGATTTCTAATTCTGTAATAATCAATTTCTGTTAGAGTTTTTGAATTCATAAAATTTAATCTTCAAAGCGACCGGTTCTAATTTCTTCTGAAATTCTGCTCCAGCTGTCATAACGTTCTTCTGTGATTTTTCCGACTTCAACCGCCTTACAGATTGCACAACCGGGTTCTGTTAAATGTGAACACCCAAGTCCGAATTTACATTTTCCTAAAAACGGTTCAAATTCGCGAAAATAAAGTTCAACATCCCCGGCAACAATATCATCTAAAATAAAACGGCGGATTCCAGGTGTGTCAATAATGTCCGCTTTTCTGCCGTGAACGCCCTCTGTCAGACTTTCATTCAAAGTCAAATGAACTAATGTCCCCTTTGTTGTGGTATGACTTCCTTTTCCATATTTTTTAGAAAGGCTGCCGGTTTTTAACACTACTGAATCATCAAGAACATTAATCAAACTTGACTTTCCAACCCCAGACTGCCCCACAAAAGCACTTAAATGATCTTCCAGAAGTTCTGCAAATTCGGTCATCCCTTCGCCAGTTTTTGCAGAAATGCGCAGAACTTTGTAGCCAAGACTTTCCCAAATCCGCAGACGATTTTCTATAATTTCAAAATCTTCAAGACCGTCTTCACCACCAGAAATCTGCATATCTTCGGCAAGATCAAATTTATTGCAAACAATCACAGGCGTAATTCCCTGATGCTCAGCCTGCGCTAATGCACGGTCAATAAAACGCGGACGAAAAGGGGGTTCATCAGGAGTTGTAACTAGAATCAGATAATCAAGATTACAGGCCAAAAGTTGCGGACAGCGGCCTTTTATATTCCACCTTAAAAAAGTATTGCGGCGCGGCAAAATTGAAAGCACCTGTCCTTTTTTTTCATTCAAAGGGTCAACTTCAATTTCAACCATATCACCAGGCGCAATAGGATTATAAAATTCCCTGTCAGATTTTATGACCTTGCCCTTAATCGTACAATTTCGGGTAATTTCATCATCACATTCAACTGTAAAAAGATTATTTGTTCCGGCTATTACTAAACCCTGCATATTTCTCCATCAAAAATTAATGTGCCCAGATCAGCCACAAAAGTGCCGCTGCGGCCACTGTAGTAATCACAGTAAAAGGTGCTGCAACTTTAAGCCATCCAACAAAACTCATAGGATAACCTTCTTTTTTTACAATTCCCATAGAAACAACATTTGCAGAAGCTCCAAAAGGAGTAAGATTTCCGCCAAGACAACTTCCAATCAAAAGTGCAAAAAGGAAAAGTTCCGGTTTAATCTGCATTGTTTCTGCCATACCGCCGGCAACAGGAAGCATTGCAATAATGTACGGAACGTTGTCAACAAAACCGCTGATTAAAATAGAAACCACCAGAATAATCACAAATGCAAGGAATTTTGAACCACCACAGATATTCGCAAGGAATAACGCAAAATCTTCAAGCAATCCAACTTCTTGAATTCCACCAACAACAACGAAAATTCCCAAAAGGAAGAAAATTGTTTCCCAGTCCAAACCTTTAATCAATTTCCAGACATCATTTCCGGATTTTTTTTCGTAAAATTTATACCAGAGAACGCCAATTACTCCAAGAGAAAGGACAAAAAGTCCGCTCAGATACGCAAAATCCGTCGGAATAAAAGAAATTCCCGCAAGTCCAAAAATCATTACCAAAAGAAGTATAAACGGAAACCACGAAAACACCGGAGTTTTTTCAACTTGAACTTTTGCATTATGTTTAGAAAAGAAAAAGTAAAAATAAATACAGCCGGCAAGCATTCCAAGTTGAATCATAAAGAAAACCGAAAGTCTGCCGTTATGAACAAAAAAGTCCATAAAATTATAACCCGCGTAACTTGCAAAAATCATACTTGGAGGGTCACCAACGAGCGTTGCGGTTCCTTCAAGGTTAGACATAACGGCAAGTCCAATCATAAAATATGCAGGATTCATCTTTAATTTTTTGCAAAGCGAAAGGGCAATCGGTGCCATAACCAGGACTGTCGCAACATTTTCTACAAAAATAGAAATAATTCCGGTCATTGCAAGAATGGCAATAATCGCAAGACCCGTGCTTTTAGAAGAATTTACGATTGTATCAGCAATGCGGGCCGGAACATTTGAATAAATAAAAAGTGCCGCAATAGTCATACTGCCAAGATAAATCATAATGACATTCCAGTTTATAATTCCACACAGAGTATGAGTCAAAGCGTAAAAATGAGTTCCCACCACAGACATTTCATTTTCAATTGGAAAAATCACATTCGGAAAAATCATTGCCAGAATCACAACAATTAAAGCAGCCCCAGTCGTAAACCATACTTTTTTAGACTGAAAAGCAATCACAAGACCGTACATTATAACAGCAAGAGCAAGAATGCACCATTTAATAAAATCCATTTTTCTTCTCCAGAATATTTTAACACAAATTTTTCATAAGGGGAAAGTCTTCCCCCACGCGCGCACACGGTTGCGCGCTCCCCCTTCAGCGGGGCAATGCAGATGTTCCATTGCGGCCCCGCAACGCCCCGGTAAATTCCTAAACAACGTTTGCACCGGTCTTTTCCGGCTAGAAAAAAATTCCTTTCACAAAAATTTCAATTCCAATTCCAATCAGAATTACTCCACCTAAAAATCCGGCCTTTGTAGAAAGTTTTGTTCCAACAACTTTGCCAATTTTTAAACCACCAATGCAAATAAAGAACGTTACTACCGCAATAATCAAAGAAGCCACAATCGCCTGCAAAATTCCGTACTGTTCAATTGTAAAACCAACAGAAAGTGCATCAATCGAAGTTGCAAGTCCCTGAATTAAAAGAGCAGAAAAAGCAAGCCTCTTAATTTCCGGTTTTTTATCTTTTTCTTCACATTCAGACAGCGTTTTTTCGGCGGATTTTTCCTTAAAAGCATGTTTACGGTTCTGACATTCACAATTTGTACAATTTCCACATTTTTTTGCCTTAACAGTGTCGCAGATAGATTCTATAAGCATCTTTCCACCAATGTACAGCAAAAGAATCAAAGCAATCCAAGGTATAAAATTCTGAAATTTTTCAAAATAATGAACAATCGTATGAACACAAATCCAGCCAATCATCGGCATTAAAAATTGAAAAACGCCATAACAGCCAGCCATCAGACACATTCTGCTTACAGACATTTTAGGTTCGTTTAATCCGTTTGCCATAGAAACAGAAAAGGCATCCATAGCCAGACCAACACCGAGTAAAATAGAATTCATAAAAAACATGAAATTCCAGTCCATAAGAACACGCTCCTAAAAAAAATAAAATACAACAGCCCAGACTTTATAGCCCCAAAAGGACAAAAAAAATCCCGGACATAAAAAAAACTGTGTCCGGGATAATAATTCAAAAAATTAACTTTCCTCATGCACAGTTCACAGAATTGAAAAACTCAAGGGAACCACTAAAAATTGCAGTTTTTAGTAGCAACTTTGAAAACGCGGCATTTTAATTCGTGCTATATTAACGAATTAAAACTCGTCGGTATCCTTAGAAAAAGCATTGAAAATAATCTTTCTAAAGATGTCTTCAACTCAGCTGATACATGAGTCTCGAAATTTAAAACAAGCCAGGATGCCAGTCCAGTGTGTTGACTTGTTACGTAAAAACGCTTTCTACTCCCTCATGGGATTTTTTTTTATGGGAACCTCTAAAAATTGCAATTTTCAGAGATGCTCTTATGATAATGCAAAAAAAAAACGGTTTCAAGGAATATTTAGAGATCCCCTGTAATTCCACCAAAAAACGGGGTTTTTAGGGGCCAGCTCAGAACTTGTTCTGAGCCCCCCTAAACGCGTGCTGGGAAAGAGAGGGAGTCTGAGGGAGAGAAAACCACCGCT
>CAVJCY010000057.1:0-16689 GCA_963648145.1 bacterium
TGGACTTGGCATTTGGCCCAGGGAGAATAAAAAAAAATCAGTCGTCAGACGTGTTGGATTTTAAGTGCTGAATAGTTACAATGTTTTTATGAAAATAGTTATTGTTGGAGCAGGTTTTACAGGAGTTCAGCTTGCAAAACTCCTAGTTGACGAAAAGAATACCGTAACATTAATTGATAATGACGAAGATATTGTAAGGCATGCCGAAAATCGTCTTGATTGTACTGTCGTTTTTGCGGACGGGAATAGCCTTGAAACCCTTGAAAATTGTGGAATTTCAAAAGCCGATGCCCTTGTTTGTGTAACGTCTTCTGATGAAGTTAATATGATTACCTGTTCGCTAGTGGATGCCGTTTATCCCGAAATTTTAAAAATCGCCCGTGTCAGAAATTATGCTTACTATTTAAATTCCGAAAAAGCAGAAAAAAGACAGGTCAATCTTTTTAGCGGGAAGCACCGTCCACTTTACGGAATAAATTACATGATCCATCCTGATGTGGAAGCCGCGGATGCAATTGTTCAGGCTGTTGAAAATGGTGTAATTGGTCGTGTAATTTCTTTTGATAATTCTGAATTAGAAATTGCAAGACTTTCGGTGGAAGTTGGTAGTGATTTTGACGGAATTTCACTCAAAGAAATCCGGACTAAAACTGAAACAAAATTCCTGGTTGCTTACGTTGAACAAAACGGAAAAACATCGTTGCCTTCAGGAAATACGGTCATAAATGCTGGCGATATTCTTGGAATTTTGGTTTCAAAGAGGGAAGTTCATCAGCTGTTGGCTTTATGCGGCACTCAAAAACAAAGTTTGAAGAAAGTGGCACTTATCGGGGCGGGCAGAATCGGCAGTATTGTTGCGGAAAAACTTATTCCAAAGAAAAAAAATGCTTTTTCAAAATTATTTTCGGGGATTAAAACTAATAATGCTCAGGATTTTGTGATTATTGATTCAAATGATGTTCTTGCAAAGTCGGCGTCAGAAAAATTTCCGGAAGCACGGGTTATGTGTGCTGACGCCTCCGATGAAAATTTTTTGCGTGAAGAAGGAATCATAAAATTTGATTTGGCAATTTGTGCGACCAGAAATCACGAAATGAATATGGTTTTGGCGGCTTATCTTGAATCGTTGGGCGTAAAGCAGTCGGTTAGTCTTGTTTCAAGTGCTGCATTTGCAACTATTGCAGATAAACTTGGAATTGACGTTTCTGTTCCATTGCGGGATGTTGTCGTGGATTCAATTATGAGTCATTTGCGCGGAAAATCTGTAAAAGAAATTCATACTGTGACTGACGGTTTATTGGAAATTGTAGAGTGTGAGGTTGGCTCTCATTCAAAATTTGCCGGAAAAACTTTGCGCGAAATTTCAAATCCTGGAACTTATCTTTTATTGATGAGCAGAAAATCTGGGCTTGATGAGTTCAAAATTGCGGGCGGAAATACTGTGATTTATCCTGGAAATCATGTGGTTTTGATTGCGGAAGCGGAAAACAGCGGAAAAATCCTTTCTTGTTTTGCGGGAAGTTCTGACTAATGTTTTTTGTAACTTTTTGTAAAATTATTTCCGCGTTGCTTGGAATTGTCGGGGCAAGTTTTATAATTCCGCTGATAGTTGCCCTAATCTACGGTGAAAATTCCGTAATTCTTCCGTTTGTTATTCCAATGGTAGTGAGTTTTATTGTGATGCTCGCTATTAATATTCCAACTAGAAAATTCAAAATCAAAATGAATATAAAACAGACCTTTTTGATTGTTGCATCGGCCTGGATTTTTATCAGTTTGATGGGGGCTTTGCCTCTTTATTTTAGCGGAGCATTTCCGAACTTTTCTGATGCATTTTTTGAAAGTGTGAGTGGTTTTACAACTACCGGAGCAACTGTTTGCCCTGATGTTGAAATTTTACACTGTTCAATAAATATGTGGCGGGCATTAAGTCACTGGATTGGAGGTATGGGAATTGTAACTTTGACGGTTGCGTTGTTGCCATTGCTGGGAGTTGGCGGTTTTCAGTTGATAAAGGCGGAAACAACCGGTCCGGAAAAAGGAAAAATCACGGCAAGAATCACGACGACGGCAAAAGTCTTGTGGGCAATTTATACGAGTCTGACCGTTTTAGAAGCAATTTTGCTCAAGATTTTTGGAATGAACTGGACAGATGCAATAATTCACGCTTTTTCTACCTTGGGAACCGGTGGTTTTTCTTCAAAAAATGCGAGTGTGGGTGCTTATAATTCACTTGCCATTGACGTTGTGATTACAATTTTTATGTTTTTGGCCGCCATAAACTTTAATTTGTATTTTTATTTGTTCACGGGCAAATTTTCTGAAATAAAAAACAATTCGGAATTAAAAGCGTATGTTGGAATCGTTTTTTTTATGATTTTACTTCTTACTATTGCTTTGATACCGTTTTATTCAGAAAATTTTTTTACAAGCTTCAGATATTCTGCATTTCAGGTTGTATCCATAATTTCAACTACAGGATTTCAAACCGCGGGTTTTATTGCATGGCCGTCTGTTGCTCAGTTTTTCATTTTTATTTTGTTTTTTATAGGCGGTTGTTCAGGTTCTACGGCCGGCGGTGTAAAAATCATTCGATGGGTAATACTTTGTAAGCAGATTAACAACGAAACACGCAGGATGCTTCATCCGCACGGTGTTTTTAGTATTCGCTTGAATAATAAGGCTGGCAGAAAGGATATAGTTTTTAGCGTGGCAGCATTTTTGATGATGTACATTCTCTTGGTTTTTGTGACAACTTTAATCGGATGTATTGGTCATCTTGATTTGTTCTCGGCACTGACAGGGGCTGCTTCAATGGTCGGAAATGTAGGAGCTGGATTTGGTGCCTTGAATGGCAATTTTGCATTCTTACCGTCGTTTATCAAATGGTGGTATTGTTTTGCAATGCTTGCAGGGCGTCTTGAACTTTACACAATGATTATCTTTTTTATGCCGGTTTTCTGGCATAAATAAAGGGCATAAATAAAGGGCATCTTGTAAAAAATCATTTACAATGCTTTGTTTAGAGAGACTTTAGAGTTTTAATTCGTTAAAGTACAGTGAATTTTTGTCGGTTTTTGTGGAAATTACACTTTTTTTAGGGTACGCAAAACTGGTTCAGTTATTTCAAAAATCAAAGGAAACTGTGCCGGCCGTATTAAAGAAATTTCTCCGTCACACTGCAGCAAAATGGGCTGGTCGTAATAAATTCGCACTTTTTTTGCATTTTTCACGAATGCAAAGTCCTTGTCAATAAAGGAACCGTCCACAAATCTATGATTTTCTTTTATAAGAGTCAAAAGCGAAACTTTTGGAGCATAGCAGACATTGCGTTCATCCGGCAAAACTTTGTGTCCACCGCCATAAACACGATTTCCGGAAGCCCCGAAAGCCAAAAGCGTTAAAGGACATGTTATGCCGTCAGTTAATTTGCCTTTTTCATCAAAAAATTGAATGGAAGCCGTGCCAGTGGGCAAGTCCTTATCATAAAAAATTCCTGCAAAAGGAATACAAAGATGATAAAAATTTCCAGGCATTCGTTCCTTAAAAACGTTGGTCATATAAACGACATAGGCATCAAGTCCGATGCTTGCAATGTTAAAGGCGTACCATGGTGCGTTTGACGGGGAAGTTTCGTATTTTTCTGGTTTTTTGCGGCAATTTTTTAATTTCTGCTCATCAGGTTCTGTTTCCGGATAAACTTTTACGGCAGGCGAATTTGTAAATTCAAGATTACTTTGCAAAAGGTCAAGATTTTCTTGAATTGAATGCCCATCCGTACCGTCGTTGCCGGTTCCTAAAGGAAGTCGCAGTATTGTCAGATGATTTTTTATGATTTTTCTATTTTCTTTATCTTGTTGCGCAATATTAAAAAGTTCGCTTTGAACTTCAAGCGATGTTCCGTCGCCACCGGCCGCAACAATCAGATATTCTGCATTTTTTTTGAGATTCGATTTAACTTCATTTACAACTGCGGCTGCAAGTTCCTTTGCATGATTCGTATAATTTGTCAGCAAAATTGAAGAAGTGATTGAATTTACGCAGACTTTAACTTTTTCAGAAAAAATATGGGCATCATTTAGTATTTTTTTATAGATTTTTGACTTTTTTTTGTGTTTAAAACAACCGGCTGTCTGATTAATGATGTAATAAATAAAAAGATCTTTTTTATTCCACAGTGGATTTCTGGAAATTAAGGCATCGTAACAATTACGAATGTCGATTGCAGTTAATGTTGAACTCATAATGATAACTATAATGTATAAACGATTTTTTTTGTAATTTAAAACATATACAAAACAAAACTTTACGAGTAAAATGCAATTATAGTGTCTGAAGATTTTGAAGAAAAATTAAAAGTAGATAAGCAGCGAATTAAAAACAGCGTCCGTTATCAGTTACCTATAGAAATTACAACATACACAATGCCTCGTAACATGGAAATTTATATTCAGGAGGTTGTGCGGCTTTTTTTGGCGGAATGTCATCAGGAGCACATGGCAGAATCTCTTGTTTTTTGTACGTGTGAACTTTTGGTAAATGCAAAAAAAGCAAATACAAAACGTGTTTATTTTAAAGAAAAAGGCCTTAATATTGATAATCCTTCCGATTACGTCAAAGGTATGGAAACTTTCAAAGATGACACAATCAAAGATATAAAACATTATCTTGAACTTCAAAAAAAAGCCGGTCTTTACGTAAAAATTGTGCTGCGTCTAAAAGGCGAACAGATTTTTCTTGAAATAAGGAATAATTCAAAGCTGACAGTTTTTGAAGAACAGAGAATCAAAAATAAACTGAACAATGCACAGCAATATCGCAGAATGGAAGACTTTTTTTCTAACGTTCTGGATCAGTCAGAGGGTGCCGGACTTGGCATTATTATCATTGTGCTGATGTTTCAGAAAATTGGACTTACAAAAGATAACTATCAGGTTTATATCGACGGGAATGAAACCGTAACGCGAATTGTTTTGCCGTGTAATGCAAAAATCTTTTCTGGTAGCGAAATTTTAACTTATGAATTTGTAAAAATGCAGGAAGCTGTCCCCTTGCGTGAATCAAAATATAAAGAAATCAAAAAAATTATCACGGAGCCAAACATTAACCGGCAGAATTTTCTTAAAATAACCTACATGGATCCTACAGTTCTGCTTTTGTTTTTAAAACAGACTTTGAATAAAAATCCGGAAGAAATATGCCTCGAAAAACTGCTTCCTCAGTTCTCCGACGAGCAGATAAAGGCTCTGTTTGACGAAAATCTTATAGGCGACGAATCTTTTGTGAATGACGAAGATAATACTCATAAAAAATCAATTTATCTTGTAAAAGATGACGCTCAAAAAACAAAACTTTGGAATCATGCACAAAATGCGGCTCAGTTTGCTTATAATATTATGAAAAATTTTCCGCAAATGCAAAAAACTGCAAATCCGCAGCAAATTTATTCCCTGACCCTTTTGAATTCTTTAGGGGAAATTCTTCTTGCCTGCAGTTCCAAGGCACAGGTGGAATATTCAACGGAATTGTGCCAGCACTTTGAAGAAACCGAAAAAATGATTGATATTTTTTATTCCGGAAACGCGTGTCCTTCGATTACAATGCTTTACTTAAAAAAAATCGGGCTTAAAGATACTTTTGCCGGCGTTACCAGATGTTGGAATAACCTTGATTATGCTTCAAAAAAGAACGAGGACAACGCCTGCGTCATTTACCTTGCAGAAATGCTCCAGTTTTTTGACGAAAATGTCGTTGAATTTTATCAGCTGGACAAAAAAATCCTGGAAAAATTTAATATTTCTGACTTTTCACAGTTTATTGAACTTTTAAAAAATCTAAAGTCAGTTTTGAATTAATTTACGGGGGCACCCCTGCGGGTCGGGCTTTCCGCAATTCCGGCATTCGCCTTCAGACACGCCCCCTGTGCGCCAGAACAATGGCGCTTCGGCTGGTCGTGTCCCACTTTCGCGGTTGCTACAATCCCTTGCCCATCAGTTCCCCAAAATAATTTTCTGAAATCGTTTATTTTTTAGTCAGACTTTCTACCCACTTTTCCATCAGAATACCAAAGGCAACTCCAACATTAAGCGAAGCCTTTAAACCTTTCATCGGAATGGAAACACGACCGTAAGTTGCCAGACTTAATGCCTGTGGACTAACGCCTAATTCTTCGGAACCAATAATACAAATGCCTTTTTGCGGAAATCTAAAGTTATTTATGTCAGTTCCACCGGTTTCTAAGGCAAAAACTGGAAGATTAGAAGGCAATTCTTCAAGGCTGCATCTTTTGTAGCCCAAAGTTTCTATGCATCCCATGCCACTTCTTATGGCGCGTGGTTGTTTTGGATCTGTGCAAAATGGCGAAATATAAACATTTTCTGCACCAAGACCTTCGGCAGTCCTGAAAATTGAACCTAAATTGAAAGGTGAACGTATATCTTCTGCGTAAACACAAACTCCCGGAAAAAAATCACGGGTTTTAACAAGTCCGTTTTCGTTTACTGGCGAAGAATGTGGTGCAATTACTAAATCCCATTCTGCCGGAAATGTTCCAATCAAGGTTAACAAATGATTCCTGGCAACATTACAAAGTCTAAGTTCGTCAAAAACTTCTGCATTCAGCAGATTTCTGATTTCTTCTGCAGCGTCTGGTGGAAGTTTTGGGTCTTTTAAAAGAATTTCAGTAATTTTTTTTGTATATTCAGGGCGTGGCATATTTGTAAAAGAATATTCCGTGCCTTTTTCTGCAATTCCCTTAATGTCGCGTTCAAGCGCTCCAAATGTCAAAGCCAGTTTTCTACGTTTCTGACCGCCTTCTAATTGAAAAAGTTTTCCGGGTTCAATCATAAATTAGTAGGCTGCCTTAATAAAATCAAATAAATCGTCTGTAGACATACTTCGCGGAAGGTTATGAATCAAATCAATTTGACTTATATCTTCTACCGCGAGCGAAAGTTGTTCAATTGTAAGTCGCAAATCTTTTAGACGTGTCGGAAGGTTTTCAATCGCAATCTTTTGGCGAACGTAATCAATCATTGCATTTATTGCTTCTTCTTCCGTAGCTTCCTGATTGCAGCAGCGCAGGATATGAGAAAGCTTTGCAAGTTCATTTGATTTATATTTTGCGGTGTCCTCAAGCGCATAGGGTAACAGAATAGAACTTATCAGCGATTTATTGATGTTGTACCGTGAATTAATGCTCATAGAAAGCAGAGAACACATTCCAAGACTTGAAGTTGAAGTTGCCATAGAAATCATTGTACCGGCTTCTGCAAGCAAAACTTCGGCTGGTGTCGTGATATCAAGGCTTGGTGAACCGTCTAGTGCGTACGACAGCAGTTCCAGACCTTTTTCTACAAACATATCTCCAAAAAAATTAGATTTTTGCGAAAGATAGGCTTCTACGGCCAGGTTGATTAATTCAATTGAAAGTATGGTTTTTTGATTATCCGTCAGCGAAAGCATCAGATTTGGGTCTACAAGAAGAAGTTTACACACAGAATTTTGAACTTTGATAATTTTCAGCTGATTGCTTCTTGAATCTGTGATTGGAATTTCTGAAGAAAAAACATAAAGCATTCTGTAAGTTGTTGGAACGCAAATGCATGGTAAAGCCTGCGTTGTTGGAAGGGCATTGTCTATAAAAGTGTAAAGATTGTGAACTTCATTGTAAAATGCGGCAACTGCACGACCAATATTGATTGCTTTTTCGCCACCAGCGGCAATAATTCCGTGAACATGACCTTCTCGGGCAAGTGTTAGGGCACGGTCAATTGTTTTAGAAGCAGAACCTTCGTGAAGTTCTGCAAACACAAAACATTCAATTCTTCTGTCTGTTAGGGATTGAACTATCTTTTGAGAAAGACCGGATTCATTCAGAATTGGATCAACAATGACCATAAATCTTGTTCCCCATTCCTGAACCTGCTGGCCAAGCCGACTGATTGTATAAGGACCTAAAATAATATTTGGATTGATTCTAAAAACAAAATCTGACATTTTTACTCCGTTTTTTGAATTTTTTAAGGTAACCTAAAAATTGCACTTTTGAGAGATTCCCTTAAATAAAAAAAGACGGAATAACAATATTCCGTCTTACAAATTCTTAATTACTCACAGATGATTAAAGCCCAATTGCTGATAAAAATTTATCTGCAGCAGAATTAAAAATTACATCGTTTAAGTAAGAAGGATCTTTGATTTTTTCTTTTACTTCTGCAACGCGGTCAGCTCTTACATCAGGAGTTTCTGCAGCAACTTTGTCCATGTAGTAGATTTCAGCCATTTCTTTAGCTTCTTTTGAAATTGTTACAGAATCTGAAGTAGAAGAAACTTTAGCTGAATTGTCCGTTTTGCGAACATTCTGCAAATTATTTACCTGATTAATATTATTTACGCCACTAATCATCATAACATCCTGCCTCTCTTTTTTTATATTTACCCTACTAGTTAATCATCGGTATCTTCTTCTGAATTCTTAATGCTTTTTACACCAGAAATAAATACTGCGAATTCACCTTTTATAGACTGCCTTGAAGAATAATCTTCTGAAAGTTCCTTTGCCGTGCCACTTGTTATTTCTTCATGCAGTTTTGTAAGTTCTCGACCAACAACAATGCGCCGGTCACTTTGAATATCGGCAATGTCTGAAAGAAGTTTAGTAATTCTAAACGGACTTTCATAAATTACCACCGCATTACCCGTGTCCATTAATTCTTTCAGGCGACTGCGTCTTCTGCCCGGTTTGGGAGAAAGGAAACCTTCAAAAATTAAAGTTTTTCCGCCAGAACCGGCAACGCTTACCAAAGTTGCAAATGCGGCCGGACCTGGAATTGGGACAACATTAAACCCTGCTTCGCGGACACAATCTACAAGAACTGAACCTGGATCACTTACACCGGGAGTTCCTGCATCGCTTGCATAAGCAATGTTATGACCTTCCTGTAACAGGTTAATAATGTCCGGGGCAATTTTTTTTTCGTTTTGGGCTCGGCAGGAAATTAATGGCTTTTTGATTTCAAAATGATTTAAAAGCTGAAGTGTATGACGAGTATCTTCTGCGGCAATATAATCTACAGATTTTAGAGTTTCTATTGCCCTGAAAGTTATGTCACCCAAATTTCCTATTGGAGTACCAACAACAAAAAGTTCTGCCACGGTTTTATTATAAAGTAAGCCTCTAAAAATTGCAATTTTTAGAAAACTTTTGCATTACATAGGAAAATTGAAATTGACAACGGAAAACAATATCATAAGAAACTATGGAAGATTACAAGAAAGAATTTATTAACTTTATGCTGGAATGTCAGGTTTTGAAATTTGGTACATTTACGTTAAAAAGTGGTCGACAGTCACCATTTTTTATGAATGCGGGGGCTTATGTTACGGGAAGTCAGTTAAAACGGCTTGGTGAATATTATGCAAAGGCAATTCATGATAATTTTGGCGAGGATTTTGACGTATTTTTTGGTCCGGCGTATAAGGGAATTCCTCTTGCAGTTGTAACTGCCGTGGCTTTTAGTGAACTTTACGGTAAAGAAATTAAATATTGTTCAGACAGAAAAGAAGAGAAAGATCACGGGGCAGATAAAGGTGCTCTGCTTGGCTATAAAATAAAAGATGGAGACAGAGTTGTAATTATAGAAGACGTTACAACTTCCGGAAAATCCATAGAAGAAACTTATCCTAAAATTAAGGCACAGGAAACCTTTGCCGGCGGAATAAAAATTGTTGGTGAAATTGTAAGTCTTGACCGGCGAGAACGTGCCCCGGATACTACAAAATCTGCGCTAGAAACAATTTCCGAAAAATACGGATTTCCAGCAAAAGCAATTGTCACAATGGACGACGTTATTGAAGCACTTTACACTTGCGGTGACAAAAAAGTTATTACAGATGACATAAAAAAAGAAATTGATTCTTATTACGCTTTGTACGGTGCAAAATAATTTATGAAAAAAACAAAATACTTCGTTGAAATTTTATTTTTATTTCTAGTTTTAATCTTTGTTTTCGGTTGTAAAAAGTCTGAAAAAACTGAAAAAATTGCCGTTGAACAGAAAATTCCGCAGAGAATTATTTGTCTTTCTCCGGCAAGTGCAGAAATTTGCTTTGCTGTTGGTGCAGGCGACAAAGTTGTTGCCTGCAGTGAATTTTGCGATTATCCGGAAGAAGTAAAAAATGTGCCGGTCGTTGGCGGTTTTGACGGAAAAACTTTAAGTCTAGAAAAAATTTTAAGTTTTAAAACTGATTTTGTTTATTTAACTTCTGGGATGCATGATTTTTTGATTTCTGTGCTGGAAGAAAACGGAATTAATTATTACGTTTCTGTGGCAGATTCTGTTGATTCTGTTATGAAAGAAATTTCTGACATTGGAATAATAACCGGAAACGAAAAGAAAGCGCAGGAAATAAACGCCGGAATTGAAAGTATTATTGATTCGGTCAAAGGCGTTGCGGAAATGTGTTCCGCAGAGGGGGTAGCGGAAAAGCCCACAGCGCAGCGAGGACTTTGGAGCGAGGGGGAGACTTCCCCCGCCTTTGAAAATAAAAAAATTTATTGGGAAGTTTGGAATGCGCCGTATATGAGTGCCGGCCGCAAGTCTTTTATTAACGATGTGATTGCTGTGAGCGGCGGAAAAAATATTTTTGACGATTTGAACGAGGCTTATCCGATTGTGAGCGAGGAAACTCTGATTGCGCGTGCACCTGACATTATTCTGATTCCGGCAAGTTCGGCTCTGACGGTGGATTCTGTGAAGTCTAGAATCGGGTGGCAGAATATTCCTGCAGTGAAAAACTACAGAATTTTTATTGTGGACGATAATCTTTACACTCGTCCGGGGCCTAGAATTGGGCTTGTAATAAAAGAACTTTCTGAAATAATCGGTGGATAGTCGCTAAGTTTTTGTTATGGTAAGTTCTAAAAATTGAAAATTTTAGAGTTAACTTTGAACTTATATAAGCGCGTTTTTGTGCGGAAATGATTTTTATGAAGAAAAAAAATGAAAATGTTACGGAAAATATAAAAAATCGCTTGCCGGCAAAAAAAATTGTTTTTGTTCTGATTTCTTTTTTGTCTCTGCTGGGTGCTTTTTTGTTTTCGTTGTGCGCGGGTGCCGAAAAAATAAACGTTTTTAAAGTTCTTTTTACGAATATGACGGAAGATATGGATTTTTCACGCGTGATTTTGCTGAAATTGAGACTGCCGCGCTGTATTTTAGTTTTGCTCAGCGGTGCACTTTTGGGCGGTGCCGGTGCGATTTTTCAGTTATTTTTCAGAAATCCTCTGGCGGAACCGGGAATTATGGGAATTTCGTCCGGGGCAACTCTTGGCGCGGTAACGGCACAGGCACTTGGATTTGGCGGTGGAATCGCGGGCGCGGGAATGATTTTTATTTCTCCTTTGAATTTTTTTGCGTTTGGAGGTGCCGTGATTTCCGGAATTATTGTAGTTCTTCTGGCAAGTGGAAATTCAAGGGAAAGTTCAAATATCACTCTTTTGCTTTGCGGAACGGCACTGGGGACGTTGTATTCGGCAATATCTTCTATAATTTTGCTGACTGGCAGCACAGAAATGCGTAGTTTTTACGCATGGACTATGGGCAGTTTTAACGGGCACGGCTGGAAAGAACTGTGTTTTATAATTTTTCCGGCGATAATTTCCGTCATTCTGATGTTTTTGATTTCTGCTCCGCTTGATTTGCTTTCTGGTGGTGAAAAAAGCGCAGAAAGTCTTGGCGTTGACGTGAATCGTCTTAGGATTTTAGTTCTTGTTACAGGTGCGCTTGCGGTTTCCTGTTCAGTGTGCGCCGGTGGAACAATCAGTTTTGTAGGATTGATTGCGCCGCACATTGTAAGAAAAATTTTTAGTCCAAAAGCAAAACTTCTCATTCCGCTTTCTATGATTTTCGGTTCCATTTTTTTATTATTTTCCGACACTTTTGCGAGGCTCGTTATTCAACCGGGCGAACTTCCGGCTGGAATTATAACTTCCATTTTTGGCGTTCCGTTTTTTATCAGCCTGATTTGGAACAAAAACCGATAATCAGCACGAAGGCACGTGTTTTATGTTTTGTGATTTGTGATAATCGTTGTACTTGACACTCATAAAACTAAAAGATATTTTTAAACAACGGCAAAGAGGTCGTAAATAGATTTACTGAATTTTGTGATTCAGAAGGTTTATTTACGACCTCTTTTTTTTTGAGTAAAAAATACCCCTGGAGATTTTCTCCTCGTTTTTACTCCTATTTTTTTTATGAAGGAGATTTGCTTATGTGTGGATTTGTAGGTGCATTTGATTTGAGTTCTGGCGGGCAGCCAATCAACGAAGGTCTTAAAGAAGAATTACGTAACCAGGTTTTGGAAATGTCTAAAAAAATCAGACACCGCGGACCGGATTGGAGTGGAGTTTATACCGGGGACAATGCAATTTTGAGCCATGAACGGCTTTCCATTGTCGATCCTCTTTCCGGCAAACAACCTTTGGTCAGCGACGACGGCAAAATTATTCTTGCGGCAAATGGCGAAATTTACAATCACAAGCAAATCCGCAAGGCTTTTGAAGGCAAGTACAATTTTCAGACTGGCTCGGACTGTGAAGCAATCATTCCACTTTATAAAAAATACCGCGACCAGGGCGGTGATTTTGCCAAAATGATAGAAGAACTTTCCGGCATTTTTGCATTTGCACTTTACGACAGCGAAAACGACACTTATCTTATTGCCCGTGACGAAATAGGCGTCATTCCGCTTTATCAGGGTTGGGACAAACAAGGACGTTACTACGTTGCAAGCGAATTAAAAGCTTTGGAAGGTGACTGCCAAACTATTGAAGAATTTCCGAATGGTTCATATTTGTATTCTGGGGAAAATTTAGGAGGGGAAAGTCTTCCCCTGTCTTCAGCCGCTGACGCGTCTTCCGCCACCCCTTCTCCTAGGGGGACGCAAAGCTTACCCCCTAAAACCCCCGTTCCACACCGCTGGTACCATCGTCCTTGGGAATCTTTTGATGCGGTTAAAAACTTTTCAAAAGCAACCGACGAAAATGGCGAAATCATCAATCCTGCAGTTATAGAAAAAGTAAAGAACGGCTTGGAAAATGCTGTAAAAGCCCAGCTCATGTCCGATGTTCCTTACGGAGTTTTGCTTTCCGGTGGGCTGGATTCTTCGATTATTGCGGCAATTACTCAAAAATATTCCAAAAAACGTGTTGAAAGCGATTCTAAAGAAGCTGCCTGGTGGCCACAACTCCACTCATTTGCGGTTGGTCTGGAAGGTTCGCCAGATTTGATTGCGGCTCAAAAGGCGGCTGACTACATCGGCACAGTTCATCACGAAGTTCATTTTACAATTCAAGAAGCCTTGGACGCCCTGCCGGATGTTATCTACCATATCGAAACTTACGACATCACAACTGTTCGTGCTTCCACACCAATGTATCTTTTGGCACGCGTCATTAAATCTATGGGAATTAAGATGGTTTTGAGTGGCGAAGGTTCGGACGAACTTTTTGGCGGTTATTTGTATTTTCACAAAGCCCCAGATGCACGGGAATTTCACGAAGAACTTGTCAGAAAGATAAGCAAACTTCATCTTTATGATTGCTTGCGTGCAAATAAATCGCTGATGGCTTGGGGTGTGGAAGGTCGTGTTCCATTCCTGGACAAAGATTTTATCGACATTGCGATGAACCTGAATCCGACCGACAAAATGAATATCAAACTTCCGGACGGAAAACAGCGAATTGAAAAGTGGATTTTGCGAAAAGCCTTTGAAGATATGCTTCCGGCAGATATTTGCTGGCGCCAAAAAGAACAGTTCAGTGATGGTGTTGGCTACAACTGGATTGACACGCTCAAAAAAATGACAGAAGAAAAAGTCAGCGATGCCGAATTTGCTCGTCGCGAAAACCGTTTTCCGGTAAATCCTCCAAAAACTAAGGAAGAATATTACTACCGCGAAATTTACAGCCGTCTCTTCCCAAGTGACAGTGCTGCGAAAGTTGTTCCCCATGAAGCTGGCGTAGCCTGTTCCACAGCAAAAGCCCTGGAATGGGACGCCGCGTGGAAAAATATGGACGAACCGAGCGGCCGAGCCATTGCGGGAGTTCACGATAAGGCATATTAGAAATAAAAAAAGACACTCTACAAAATGCAAGGAGAGTGTCTTTTTTTTAGAGGCTTCCTTATAGGAGTTTTATTTCGGTAAGATTTAACGTGATACAATGCGCAGACTTTCCCAAAAGTTATTTTTTATGTTAATATAGTTCCTTAGAATTTTATGTATGCAGAAAAAATCAGTGGAAAAAAATTAACATATATCTCTCTTTTCAGCAGTGCTGGAGTTGGATGCTATGGCTTTAAAATTGCTGATTATAACTGCATCGCAACAAATGAGATTGTTCCACGCCGTTTGGAAATTCAAAAATTTAATAATAAATGCAAATATGAAAGCGGTTATATTTGCGGTGATATAAAAGACGAATCAACAAAGTCTGCTCTTTTTTCTCAAATTGATTTATGGAAGCAGAAAGAAGATTTGAAACGTGTGGATGTGCTTATCGCTACTCCTCCTTGTCAGGGAATGTCTGTCGCAAATCACAAAAAAGCAGAAAATGAAATTATACGGAATTCTCTTGTTGTCGAATCCATAAAAATCATAAAAGAAGTAAATCCCAAATTTTTTATTTTTGAGAATGTGCCTGCATTTATGAAAACTGTATGCACTGATATTGACGGTCAGGAAAAGCCAATTTCGCAGGCAATTGAGAATAATTTGGGAGAAAAATACTCTTATATTTCACGAGTAATAAACTTTAAAGATTATGGAGCCTGTTCCAGCCGTCAGCGTACTTTGGTTATTGGCGTTTCAAAAGAATTTTCTGATGAAATTTCTCCCATTGAACTTTTTCCATCGATTGAAGAAGAAAAAACTCTTAGGCAAGTTATTGGCAATTTAAAATCACTCAGTTTTGGAGAAATTGATAGAGATGATTTTTACCATGCCTTCCGAACTTACCCGGAACATATGCGAGCTTGGATTCACGATTTAAAAGAAGGAGAATCCGCATTTGACAACAAGGACATTGAAAAGATTCCTCACCAGGTAAAGAATGGACAAATTGTAATCAACAAAAGAAAAAACGCAGATAAATACACTCGCCAAAATTGGGATAAAGTCGGTCCTTGTGTTCATACAAGAAATGACCAGCTTGCAAGCCAAAACACAATCCACCCACAGGATGACAGAGTTTTTTCTATCCGTGAGCTGATGAGAATGATGACTATTCCTGACAGTTTTAAATGGATTGATAAATCTCTTGAAGAACTTAACGCTTTGCCAGAAAAAGAAAAATCAAAACTTCTGAAAAAGGAAGCCGTAAAAATTCGGCAGTCAATAGGAGAAGCCGTTCCTACAAAGATTTTCAATAAGATTGCGGAAAATATCAAACAAGCCGTTTCTTACGATATAAAAACAGTTGCTGAGATAAATAAACTAATTTCTAAATTTGAATTAACTCAAAAAAAAAATCTTGTTTCCTTTATAAATGAAAATCCTCTGAATATTTCTGTTTCCGCATTAGGAAGAATTGCAGAACTTTGCAATTCAAAAAGAGTTGAGAATGCGGCATATTTTACAAATAAATCACTAATTACAGAAATTGTAAAAAATATTCCTGATATTGAAAAGAAAGAACTCAATATTTTAGAGCCATCAGTTGGTGTTGGAAATTTTATTCCGCTTATTTTGCGAAAATTTGAGAACAAAAAAGTCAATCTTGATGTAATTGATATAAATGCAGATTCTCTTGAAATTGCAAAACTGCTGGTTTCAAAAATGAATATTTCAGATAATTTTAGAATAAACTATATAAATGCGGATTTTCTTTTATACAACGTGAATAAAAAATATGATTTTGTAATTGGAAACCCGCCGTTTCAAAAAAGCAATATTGAGTCTAAACTTTTAAAAGAATATAAGAAAAATGTAACAAATGATGAAACAAACAATTTATGTTCTTTTTTTTTAGAAAAAGCCATTTCAATTTCTGATTACATAGCGATGGTTTTTCCAAAGTTTTTGCTTAACACTCCTGAATTTTCAAAAACCAGGAATTTTCTTTCAAAAAAAACAGTTGACTGCATTATTGATTTCGGAGAAAGAGGTTTTAAAGGCGTTCTTGTCGAAACCCTTGCGATTTTTATAGACAACAATACAGCGCCTAATAAAACAAAAGTAATTTCCATCACAAAGCATTTAGATATAATCCAAAAACAGGCTTATATTTTCGATGAAAAGTTGCCATATTGGATTATTTATAGAAATGACTTTTTTGATAAAGTTTTTAAGAAACTTGATTTTGGAGAATTTTCAGTATTTCGCGACAGGCAAATTACAAATGCAAAATTAAATTCTTCAAATGGAATCCGAGTTTTAAAATCAAGAAATATAGACGATTCTGGCACAGTTATTTTAAATTTGACTGATTACGATTCTTATATAATGCCGGAGGAAGCAAAAGAACTGCCTGTTTTCAAATATTTAAATTCTGAAAATATTTTTTTAACACCAAATATGACTTACAAGCCAAGAATGATAAGAAAGCCGAAAAATCGAAAATTGAAATTTTTTCATTGACTTTTTTTGGAGGAAATTATGGCATGTTTTACTGTTCCATTGGCGGAG